>NZ_JBIWAP010000018.1:0-183737 GCF_044760075.1 Kitasatospora sp. NPDC098663
TTCGTCGCGGATCCGTTCGGTGTGCCGGGTGGGCGGATGTACCGCACGGGTGATGTGGTGCGGTGGCGTGGGGACGGTCTGCTGGACTTCCTGGGTCGGGCGGACGATCAGGTGAAGATCCGGGGTTACCGGGTGGAGCCGGGGGAGATCGAGGACGCGATCGCGGCGCACGAGGAGGTGGCGCAGGCGGCGGTGGTGGTCCGTGAGGACACCCCGGGCGTCAAGCGCCTCGCCGCCTACCTGGTCCCAGGTGAGGGTACCCTTATCGAGGTCACCGAGCTCCGGCGTATGCTGGCGGCCCGCCTGCCCGAGTACATGGTCCCGTCGGCGTTCGTCGTGCTGGACGCGCTGCCGCTGACCGTCAACGGCAAGCTCGACCGCAAGGCCCTGCCGGAGCCGGGAGCCGAGGACTACACGACCGCCGGATCGCAGCGCGAACCCCGGTACCCGAGCGAGAAGGCGGTGCACGCGGCGTTCGCACACGTGCTGGGCCTGCCCTCGCTCGGCATCGACGAGAACTTCTTCGACCTCGGCGGCCACTCGCTGCTCGCCATGTCGCTGCTCCAGCGGCTGCGCGAGGAGTTCGAGGGCGACCTCTGCCTGGCCGACCTGCTCGCCAGGCCGACCGTCGCCGCCCTCGCCGACTTCCTGGTGGACCGTCTGGTCCACACCGCCCTCGGGGCGGAACCGGGCGACGGCACCGCCTGCTCCGTCTGACCGCGACCGACCCTTCGCCACACGAATCCCAAGGAGAACCAGATGAGCGCCACCAACCCCTTCGAGGACGATGACGCCCGCTACCTCGTGCTCGTCAACGCCGAGAACCAGCACTCCCTGTGGCCCACCTTCGCCGAGGTCCCGGCCGGCTGGACGGTCGTGCACGGCGAGGACACCCGCCAGGCGTGCACCGAGTACATCGACGCTAACTGGACCGACCTGCGCCCGGCCAGCCTGATCGCGCGCACCGAGGCCGCAGCCTCCTGACCCGCCCGGGCGGGGACGGCCACGCGCCGTCCCCGCCCGCATCGTTCCCCGCCGAGACCCGACGGATGGCCATCGCCGTGAGCACCCACCAGCCAGAACCCGCCGCAGGGCCGCCCGACGGCCTGACCGCCGAGCAACTAGCCGCCGAGGAACTGGAACCCGGGGCCCTCTCAGTCGAGCGCCGCCGCCGGGCCAAGGCCCTGCTGCGCGGCTCGATCCGGCCCCACCGCAGGACGGTGGCCGCCGCCATGGTGGCCGCCGCGGTCCGCCAGCTCGCCCTGCTCGCCGTGCCCTGGTGCGTCCAGAAAGCGATCGACGAGGGCTTCCAGAAGAACGACAGCGGAGCCGTGCTGACCTGGGCCGGCGCCACCGCGCTCGCCGCCCTCGTCCAGTTCGTCGGCCTCTACGGCTGGCAGTACTGGGCGGGCTACGCCGACGCCAAGGTCGGCGCCGACCTGCGCTCCCGGCTGCTCCACCACCTCTCCGGCCTGGACCGGGCCGCCCTCGCCTCGCGCGGCCACGGCGACCTCGCGATGCGCGCCACCCGTGACACCGACCTGGTGCGCGAGTGGGTGCACGGACTCTCCATCTGGGTCGTCCTGGGCACCACCTTCATCACCGTGCTGCCTGCCATCGCCATGCTCGACCTCAGCCTGCTGCTGGTGACCCTGGGCACCCTGCCCTTCCTGATCTGGGTCAACCTGCACTTCCCGCGCCGCTTCGCCGCCGCCAGCGGTGAACTCGCCAAGGCCCACGGCAGCCGCGCCGACACCGTCGCCGACCTGCTCCAGATCGGCACCGGGCTGCGCGGCACCGGCGGGCACCGGCCGCTGGTCGAACGCCACCACACGGCCAGCGCCGAGGTCACCGAGCGCACCGTCACCGCCGCCCGGATCGAGGCCAGCTGGGCCGCCGTCGCCCCCTTCGTCCCGCGCCTCGCGGTGGCGGCCGGGGTCGGCTTCGGCGGGCTCGCCGTCCTCGACGGCCGCCTCGACACCGGCGGACTCGTCGCCTTCACGACCTGGATGGCCATCGTCACCCTCGCCACCCGGGTCCTGGTCGACCGGCTCCTGGAGCGCGGGCAGGCCGACGTCGCCGCCGCCCGCATCGACGAAGCCCTGTCCATCAGCCCCGTCGTCGCCGACCCGCCGGCCGACCTGGCCGAGGACCTGCCCGCGCACGGCACGCTGGAGTTCACCGGCGTCACCGCCGTCCGGGACGGCCGCACCGTCCTCGGCCCGGTCGACCTCGCCGTCGGCCACGGCGAGTTCGTCGCCGTCTCCGGCGCCACCGGCTCCGGCAAGAGCACGCTGCTGCGGCTCGCCGTCCGCCTCGACGACCCCGACCAGGGCACCGTCCGCTACGGCGGCACCGACCTGCGCCGGACCCGCCTGGACCAGGTCCGCACCCGCATCGCCTACGTCGCCCAGCGGCCGGTGCTGCTCTCCGGCTCCGTCGCCGACAACCTGCGGCTGGGCCGGGACATCGACCTGGCGGACCTCCAGGAGGCCTGCCGCACCGCCGGCATCCACGACCAGCTCACCGCGATGCAGGACGGCTACGACACCGAGCTCGGCGAGGGCGGCACCGCGCTCTCGGGCGGCCAGGTGCAGCGCCTCGCGATCGCCCGGGCCCTGCTCGGCGACCCGACCCTCCTGCTGCTGGACGACTCCACCTCCGCCCTGGACACCAGCACCGAACGCATAGTCCTCGACCGGCTGCGCGCCTGGGCCGGAGGCGAGCGGACCGTCCTGTTCGCCACCCACCGGTCCGCCGTGCTGGACGCCGCGGACCGGGTGCTGACCCTGGAGTCCGCGCGCGGCGGCGAGCCCGACCCCGACGCACCCGACGCCCTGACCACCCCGGACGCCATGGAGGTGGCCCGTGGCTGAACAGCCCCTGCTCCAGGAGGAGGCGGACGAACGGGCGGTGCTGCGCCGGGCCATGCCCTACCTGCGCCCGCACCGCACCCGTCTCGGCATCGCCCTCAGCGTCGGCCTCGCCGACTCCGCCGCGCTGGTCGCCGTCGCCCCGCTGATCGGCCTGGCCGTCAACTCCCTCGACAGCCGCGACCGCGGCGGCCTCGGCCTCGCGGTGGCCCTGCTGGTCGGACTCGGCCTCGTCCAGCTGGTCCTCGCCCGGGTCGGCGAACTGCTGCTCATCAAGGGCGGCGAGAACGTCGTGCGCACCCTGCGCGAGCAGGCCGTGGAGAACCTCGCCACCGCCCCGCTGCGCTTCCTGGAGACCCACCGCAGCGGCGAGCTGTTGCGCCGGGCCACCGGCGAGGTCGCCGCGCTCGCCGCGTTCGTCCGGCTGCACCTGCGCAACCTGGTCTCCGCGGTCGCGACCCTGGCCTTCACCCTGATCATGCTGGTCGGCTACTCCTGGGTGCTGCTGCTCGTCCAGCTCGCCGTGTTCCTGCCGCTGACCCTGCTGGTCACCCGGTGGTTCCAGCGGGACGCCGCGGCGGCCTTCGGCGGCAAGGCCGGCGCCGAGGCGACGGTCGCCGCCACCTTCTCCGAGACCCTGACCGCCCGTGAGGCGCTGCAGACCTCCCGGGGCCTGACCGGCTGGAGCGCCCGCTTCGAGCGCGAGAACCGGCACGCCGTGCGGGCCGCCCGCCGGGCGCTGCGGGTGGAGAACCGGATCGACCTGGTCAGCCTGATCGAGGGCGCCGCCCTGGTCGTGCTGCTCGTGGTCGGCGGCTGGATGGTCACCCGGGACGCGGTGAGCGTCGGCACCGTGGTGGTCTTCGTGCTCGCCAGCCGCAACCTCTTCGACTCCTTCGCCGACCTCTCGCAGCTCGTCGGCGAGGTGCAGACCGCCCGCACCGGCCTGGCCCGGCTGCTCGACCTGCTCGCCGCCACCACCGCCCCCGCCCGGGGGCCGCAGGCCCGGAGCGGGAAGCTGCCCGCCCGGGGGGACCTGCGCTGCGTGGCCGTCGACTACCGCTACCGCGCCGAGGGCCTCGACCTGCACGGCATCACCCTGGACCTCCCCCAGGGCAGCCGCACCGGCGTGGTCGGTGAGACCGGCTCCGGCAAGACCACCCTGTCCAAGCTGCTCTGCGGCCTCTACGAGCCCGACGGCGGCTGCGTCACCTTCGCCGGCACCGATCTGACGGACATTCCGGAGGAGGAGCTGCGCCGCCGGATCGTCCTGGTGCCGCAGGAGGTGCGGCTGGTCTCCGGGACCATCGCGGACAACCTCGCGCTGGTCCAGGGCGCGCCCGACCGGGCCCGGATCGAGCGGACCGTCGACCAGCTGGGCCTGCGGGAGTGGCTGGCCGACCTGCCCGGCGGGCTGGACGCCGAGGTCGGCCAGCGCGGCGGCAACCTCTCGGCGGGGGAGCGGCAGATCCTGGGCGTGGTGCGCGCCGTCCTCGCCGACCCGGCGGTCCTGGTCCTGGACGAGGCGACCGCCGACATCGACCCGGTGACCGCGGGCCGGCTGGAGCACGCGCTCGACGAACTGCGCGCCGACTGCACCCTGGTGGTCATCGCCCACCGCCCGGCGACCATCGCCCGGCTGCCCCGGGTGGTGCGGCTGGACGGGGGACGTCTGGTGAGTGACGGTCCGGCGGGAGACGGTCCGGGGGACGGAACCCCGCTGGTCTCCGAACTGCAGGTTAGGCTAACCTAATCGAACGATCGCCCTGTGCCGCCGTCCCGGCTTCCCTCGGGCCGGCGGCACAGGGCTGTCCGGGCCTGCACGCTCTCTTCACGGATTGGGCTGACCGATGAACACCGACACGGCGCCGCCGCGCATGCGAATAGTCCGCCATCCGCTCAAGTACCGCCTGCTGGAGGTCAAGCAGGTCACCAGGGTCAGCCCGGGCACGGTCCGGGTGACGTTCCACGGCGACGCGCTGGAGGGCTTCTGCGAGCAGGCGCCCACCGACCACGTGAAGCTCTGCTTCGCCGAGCCGGGCGCCGACCTGCCGGTCGAGCCGATCGTCGAGAACGACACCTGGATGGACGCCCCCGAGGGCATGTCCGAGCCGCTGACCCGCGACTACACCGTCCGCGGCTACCGCCGCGAGGCCCACGAGCTGGACATCGACATGGTCCTGCACGGGACCGGCATCGGCTCCACCTGGGCGGCGGCGGCCGAGCCCGGCATGCGCCTGGGCGTGTTCGGCCCGCGCGGCTCCGAGGAGATCCCCTTCGTCCACGACTGGTACCTGCTGGGCGCCGACGAGACCGCGTTGCCCGCACTGGCCCGCTGGCTGGAACTGCTGCCCGCCGGCGTCAAGGTCCTGGCCTTCGTCGAGGTCCCCGGCCCCGAGCACGAGCAGGTCCTCGCGACCTCCGCCGACGCCACCGTCACCTGGCTGCACCGGGGCGACGCCGCGGTCGGCAGCACCGACCTGTTGGAGCAGGCGATCCGGGCCGCGGAACTGCCCGGGGGCATGGGCTTCGCCTGGGTCGCCGGCGAGGCGAACACCCTCAAGCCGATCCGCCGTTACCTGCGCAACGAATGCGGTCTGACCAAGAACCAGGTCGACGTCGACGGCTACTGGAAGCGTGGCGTGGCCAACCACGACCACCACGAGGACGAGCACCAGCAGCACGCATGACCGTCGAAACCCTTGACCAGCCCGCCGCCCCCGCCGCCACGGCGCCCGTGCCCCGGGGGCGGCCCGGCACCGCCCGACGTGCCGCCTGGCTGCTGGGGGCGCTCCTGCTGCTCGCGCTGCTGGTCCTCGCCAGCATCGCGATCGGCGCGCGCTCCGTCTCCCCGGGGCAGGTGCTGCACGTCCTGCTGCACCGTGAACCGTCCTCCGAGGACTGGATCGTGGTGCACCACTCCCGCATCCCCCGGACCATGCTGGGCATCGCCGTGGGCGCCGCCCTCGGCATCTCCGGGGCGATGATGCAGGCGCTCACCCGCAACCCGCTGGCCGACCCGGGCCTGCTCGGCATCAACGGCGGCGCCGCGGCGGCCGTCGCGGCCGGCACCGCGCTGTTCGAGCTGAAGTCCTTCGGCGCCTTCGTCTGGTTCGCGCTGGCCGGCGCCGCCGTCGCCGCGCTGATCGTGCAGCTCCTCGGCGGCAGCGGCCGGGCCTCGGCGACGCCGGCCCGGCTCGCGCTGGCCGGCACCGCCGTCACCGCCGTGCTCACCGCCTTCGTCAACGGGCTGATCCTGCTCGACCCGCTGACCCTGAACCGGTTCCGCTTCTGGCAGGTCGGCACCCTCGCCGGTGTCGACGGCGCCGTCGTCGGGCAGGTCCTGCCGTTCCTGGTGGTGGGCGGCGTCCTGGCGCTCGCACTGGCCAGGCCGCTCAACGCGCTGGCCCTCGGTGACGACGCCGGGCACGCGCTCGGCGCCAACCCCGGTCGGACCAGGCTGCTCAGCCTGGTCGCGATCACCCTGCTCTGCGGGGCGGCCACCGCGGCCGTCGGGCCGATCGCCTTCGTCGGCCTGGCCGTTCCGCACCTGGCCCGTCACGTCTGCGGGCCCGACCAGCGCTGGATCATGCTGCTGTCGGCCGTCTTCGCCCCGGTGCTGCTGCTCGGTTCCGACATCGTGGGCCGGCTCCTGCTGAGTCCGGCGGAGCTCCAGGTCGGCGTCGTCACCGCGTTCATCGGGGCCCCGCTCTTCATCGCCCTGGTACGCGGCCGGAGGATCGCCCAACTGTGAACAGCCCCACCGCGGTCGAGCCGACCGCCGTACCCACCACCCCCGCCGCGCGCGCGGCCGGGTCGGCCGCCGGCCGTCCGGGCGCCGTCCCGCTGGCCGCCGTCCGGCTCCCCGGCGGCCTGTCGTTGCGCTGGCACCGCCGGGCCACCGTGGTCTCCGTGGTCCTCCTCGTGGCGCTCGTGGCCACCGCCGTCTGGTCGCTGACCGCCGGCGACTACCCGATGCCGGTCGCCGACGTCGTCGAGGTGCTGACCGGCGGCGGCCGTCGGGCCGACCGGTACATCGTCATGGAGGTACGGCTGCCCCGACTGCTGACCGCCCTCCTGGTCGGTGCGGCGCTGGGGTTGGCCGGCTCGCTGTTCCAGACCCTCGCGCGCAACCCGCTGGGCAGCCCCGACGTCATCGGCTTCACCGTCGGTTCGGCGACCGGCGCCCTGGCGGTGATCCTGGTCATCGGGGGAAGCGCCGCCGCGGTGGCCGGCGGTGCGGTGGTGGGCGGCATGCTCACCTCCGTCCTGGTCTACCTGCTGGCGCGGCGGGGCGGGACCCAGGGATACCGACTGGTCCTGGTCGGCATCGGCGTCAGCTCGCTGCTGTCCTCGCTCAACGCCTACCTGATCGCCCGTGCCTCCTTCAGCGACGCGCAGAGCGCCGCGGTCTGGCTCACCGGCAGCCTCAACGCGCGCGGCTGGGAACACTGCGGGCCGATGGCGGCCGCGCTGCTCCTGCTGCTCCCGGCGGCCGTGCTGCTGGGCCGGCCGCTGCGGATGCTGGAGATGGGCGACGACGCGGCGTCCTCGCTGGGCGTGCGCACCGAGGGCGCGCGGGTGTGGCTGGTGCTGATCGGCGTCGGCCTGACCGCCGCGGCCACCGCCGCCGCCGGGCCGATCCCCTTCGTCGCGCTGATCGCGCCGCAGGCCGTCCGCCGCCTCACCCGGGCCACCGGCCCCAACCTGCTCGGCTCGACCCTGCTCGGCGCCCTGCTGCTGGCCCTCAGCGACCTCGCGGCGCAGCGGCTGCTGGCCCCCACCCAGCTGCCCGTCGGTGTGCTCACCGGTGTGGTCGGCGGCTGCTACCTGGTCTGGCTGATCCTCGGCCAGTGGCGCGCCAAGCGCGGCTGATCGGAGGTCGCGGTCGGGTGCCCGGCCGCGACCCGGCGCCCGGGCGCGCCGTCAGACCAGGCGGGTGAACACCTGGGAGTGCCGGGCCGGGTCCAGGCCGGCGGCCCAGTCGCGGGGCGCGGCCGAGGCGGGGATCTCCCGGAAGCCGCGGCGCAGGAAGAGCGCGCCGCCGCCGGTGGTGGCGGTGACCAGGGCGCGCAGGCCCCGGCGGCGGGCCTCGGCGACGACGGCCGTCACCAGGAGCGAGCCTTGGCCCGCGCCCTGTCGGTCCGCCCGGACGCACAGGTTGTGCAGCAGCCCGGTGGCGGGTCGGCCGGCCTCCGGGGCCAGTGCGCGCAGCGCGACGCAGGCGTCCAACCGGTCGCCGTCCGGGCCCTGGCCGTGGACCACCAGGAAGGTGTCGGCCGGGTGCCGATAGGCGTCCGGCGCGCGCTCGCGCAGCGCGCCGGAGCGCATGAACGGGACGGAGAGCGCGTACAGCGCCGCCGCGTCCGAGCGTTCGGCGCGGACCGCCCGCAGGACCTGGGCCGCGTACGGCGCGGCGGTCACCGGACGGTGCCGCGGCGTGCGGGGGCCAGCGGGACGACCAGCGGGGTGCCGGTCTGCGGGTCCTCGATCACCTGGCAGGGCAGGTCGAAGACCTTCTCGACGAGGGCCGCCGTGACGATCTCGGCGGGCGGGCCCTCGGCGACCACCGTGCCGTCGCGCATGGCGATCAGGTGGCTGGCGTACCGCGCGGCCTGGTTGAGGTCGTGCAGCACCGCGACCAGGGTGCGGCCCTGCTCCTCGTGCAGGCGTGCGCACAGGTCGAGCACCTCGACCTGGTGGGCGATGTCCAGGAAGGTGGTCGGCTCGTCCAGCAGGAGCAGCGGGGTCTGCTGGGCGATGGCCATGGCGAGCCAGACCCGCTGGCGCTGGCCGCCGGAGAGCTCGTCGACGAAGCGGTCGGCGAGGGCGTCGACGTTGGTGGCCGCCATGGACTCGGCGACGATCCGCTCGTCCTCCCGCGACCACTGCCGGAACAGGCCCTGGTGCGGGTAGCGTCCGCGGGCCACCAGGTCCGCGACGGTGATGCCGTCCGGGGCGGTGGAGCTCTGCGGGAGCAGTCCGAGCCGGCGGGCGAGCTCCTTGGCGGGCAGCGCCCCGATCTGCTCGCCGTCCAGCAGCACCCGGCCCGCGGCGGGCTTGAGCAGGCGGGCGAAGGCGCGCAGCAGGGTGGACTTGCCGCAGGCGTTCGGACCCACGATCACGGTGAACGAGTCGTCCGGCACCGCCACCGACAACTCGGTGGCGATGGCGCGCTCGCCGTAGCGCAGCGTCACCCGCTCGGTGAGCAGGCGTCCTTCGGCGGTGGTCACTTCTCCTCCAGCAGTTCGTCGGTGGTCAGGACGACGGCGCACTTCTCGGCGGCCCAGCGCAGGGCCTCGCGGTGCTTCTCGGCGGAGAAGTCGGCGACGGCGTCGCCCACCACGAACGCCTGGATGTCGCGCGTCCACGCGTCGCAGGCGGTCATCATGACCCCGATGTGCGCGTAGACGCCGACGATCACCAGCTGGTCGCGGCCGGTCTCGCGGAGGATCCGGTCGAGGTCGGTGCGGGCGAAGGCGCTGTACTTCCACTTGAGCAGCATGACGTCCTGCTCGGCGGGTGCGACCACGTCGGGTACCGCCTGGGCCCGGGGGTCGGCGGGCAGGCCCGGTCCCCAGAAGTCGAGCTGCAGACCGCGTTCCCCGGGGGTCTGGCCGCCGCGCTGGTGGGAGTAGATCACGGGCATGCCCAGGGTGCGGGCGTGCGCCAGGATGCGCGCGGTGTTGGCGAGGGCCGGGGCCAGTGGGGGGCCCTCGGCGGGGAAGGCGCCGAGGAAGTAGTTCTGCAGGTCGTGGACGAGGACGGCGGCCCGCGAAGGGCTGACGTGCCACGGCACCTTGCGAGGGGGGAGGTCCTCGGGGCCGGGCAGGCGGTAGGGGGCGATGGCGGGCAGAGCCATGCGGGTGGCCTTTCTGGGCTAGCGGGTGGTGGTGCGCAGGTCCTTCTTGCTGACCTTGCCGATGCCGGTGCTGGGGAAGGCGTCGACGAACTCGACGCGGTCCGGGACCTTGTAGGCGGCCAGGCCGGCGGCGTGGACGAAGGACTTGAGCTCGGCGGGGCGCGGCCGGTCGGCGCCGGGACGCAGGATGACGTAGGCGCAGCTGCGCTCGCCCAGGTACTCGTCCGGGGTGGCGACGACGGAGACGTCGTGCACGGCGGGGTGGGCGAGCAGGACGTTCTCGACCTCCTCGGCCGCGACCTTCTCGCCGCCCCGGTTGATCTGGTCCTTGGCCCGGCCCTCGACGACGAGGTGGCCGGTGGGCGTGCGGCGCACGATGTCGCCGGTGCGGTAGAAGCCGTCGGCGGTGAACGAGCGGGCGTTGTGCTCGGGAGCCCGCCAGTAGCCGCGGATGGTGTACGGCCCGCGGGTCAGCAGGTGCCCGGTCTCGCCGTCGGGCACGTCGACGTCCTCGTCGTCGACGACCCGGACCTCGTCGTCGGGGGAGATCGGCCGGCCCTGGGTGGTGAGGACGGTGTCCTCGGGGTCTTCGGGGCGGGTGTAGTTGACCAGGCCCTCGGCCATGCCGAACACCTGCTGGAGCCGGCACCCGAGGGCCGGGCCGAGTCGGCGGGCCGCCTCCTCGCTGAGCTTGGCACCGCCGACCTGGAGCAGGGCGAGGCTGGACAGGTCGTGCCCGCTGCCCGGTGCGGCCTGGGCCCAGGCGAGGGCCAGCGGTGGGACGACGCCGGTGATCGTGACGCGTTCGCGGGCGATCAGGGACAGCGCGGTCTCGGGGCTCGGTTCGGGGGCGAGGACGACCCGTCCGCCGGCGTGGAAGGTGCCGAGCGTGCCGGGGGAGCTGAGCGGGAAGTTGTGGGCCGCGGGCAGCGCGCACAGGTACACCGTGTCCGCCGAGAGCTCGCAGATCACCGCGGACTCGCGGACGCTGTACAGGTAGTCGTCGTGGCAGCGGGGGATGAGCTTGGACAGGCCGGTGCTGCCGCCGGAGAGCTGGAGGAAGGCCAGTTCGCCGGAGTGCGGCGGGTCGGTCGGTGCCACGGGGACGTCCGCGCGCAGCTCGGCGAGCGGGGTGAAGCGGGCCGGGTCGCCCACGACGAAGACCTCGCCGAGCCCGGGCACCGCGGCGCACACGTCGGCGGCCAGCTCCCGGTAGTCGAAGCCGCCGTGGCGGTCGGCGATGAACAGCGCCTTGGCCTCGGCGAACTCGCAGAAGTACGTGATCTCGGCCCGGCGGTGTGCGGGGAGGGCCATCACGGGCACCACGCCGGCCCGCAGCGCGCCGAAGAACACCTCGAAGAACTCGGCCACGTTGGGGAGTTGGAGGACGACCCGGTCACCCTTGCGCAGCCCGCGGGCGAGCATTCCGGTGGCGAGCCGGTCGGCCCGGGCGTCGAGCTCGGCGTAGGTCCAGTGCCGGTCGCCGTCGGTCACGGCGACCCGCTCCGGTGTCGTGGCGGCGTGGCGGCGGATCATGGCGTCCAGGGGCTCGCCGGTCCAGTGGCCGGCCGCCCGGTAGCGCTCGGCGGCTTCTTCGGGGTAGAGGCTCATTCGCTGTCCTTCAGTCCGACGGCGTGCAGGAAGGTGCGGAACTTGGCGTCGGTCTCGGCGAGTTCGTGTTCCGGTACGGAGGAGGCTATGACCCCGGCGCCGGCGAACAGCCGGAGCCGGTCTCCGTCGGCCTCGGCGCAGCGCAGGGTGACGACCCACTCGCCGTCACCCGAGGCGTCGCCCCAGCCGACCACCCCGGCGTAGAGTCCGCGGTCGAAGGGCTCCAGGCCGGCGATGAGGTCCCGGGCCCGGTCGGTCGGGGTGCCGCAGACGGCGGGAGTGGGGTGCAGGGCCAGCGCGAGGTCGAGGGCGCTGGTGGACGGGTCGCGCAGGGTGCCGGTGACGGTCGTGGACAGGTGCCACATGGCCGCCGTGCGGACGAGCGAGGGCCGCTCGGGGACGACCAGGTCCACGCAGTGGGGTGCGAGCGCCCGGCGGACGGCGTCGGCCACGAAGGCGTGCTCGGCGAGGTCCTTCCCGGAGCGCATCAGGGCCTCCGCCCGCTGCCGGTCCTCCACCGGGTCGGTGCTGCGGGCGGCGGAGCCGGCCAGCGGGTTGGACACCACGCGGGTGCCCCGGCGGGAGAGCAGGAGCTCGGGGCTGGCCCCGATCAGCGTGGCGGTGCCGCCGGCCGGTACCGCGAAGGTGTGGCCGCGCGGATCGCGGTCCAGCAGCCGCCGCACCATGGCGGGGATGTCGGTGCCGCCGGGGGAGGTGAGCTCCAGGGTGCGGGCGAGGACGATCTTCGCCAGGTCCGGGTCCTCGTTCATGAGCCGCACCGCGGTGGCGACGGCGGCGCGGTAGCCCTCGGGAGCGGGGACGGGGCGTTTGGTCCACGCGCCGCCGGTGGCCGGGGCCGGGACGGGCGGGCGCGGGAGGTCTTCGGTGACCGGGCCCGCGTGCCGGACCCGTTCCGGGATGAAGAGTTCGGCGGGTCGACCGGGGGAGAAGGGGATCGCCCCGACCACGACGGCCTCGCGGCCGTCGGCCCGGGCTTCGGCCAGCAGCCGGCCGGCCGCTGCCGGGTCGGGTACGGACCGGTGCCGTCCTTCGGCGAGGAGAGTCCGGGTGGGGCCGGCCAGGAAGGCCCGGTCCGGTCCCGGGCGGTAGGCGGCGAGGAGTTCACCGCAGGTCGCGGAGGACGAGGCGGTGGACCGGGCTTCGAACGCCGTGGTCATGGTGCTCCGTTCTGACGGCGCCGCAGGGCACCGGGGTGATGGGGCTCGTGGGACGGACCGCGCGGGACCGCCCGGGCGGAGGTCAGGCCCGCAGGGTGGCTCCGCCGTCGACGTACAGGTCGTGCATCGTGATGTGGCGTGCGCGGTCGCCGGCGAGGAACAGGACGGCCTCGGCGATGTCGTCGGGGTCCGCGATCCGGCCGAGCGGGATACCCACCCGGAAGGTGGCCGGATCGCCGTCGAGCACCCGGCGTTCGGCGTCCGGGTCGGTCCACAGCGAGCGCTGCATGGCGGTGTCGGTCGAACCCGGCGAGACCAGGTTGCACCGGACGCCGGCGCCGGCGAGCTCCAGGCCGAGGCAGCGCATGAACATCGTGGTGGCGGCCTTGGAGGCCGCGTAGGCCGCCATGTTCATCCGTGGCACGCCGGCGGCGTTCGACCCCACGGTGACGATGCTGCCGCGGCCTCGCTCGGCCATGCGCCGCCCGACGGACCGGCAGGTGTGGAACACGCCGGTGGTGTTGACGGCGAAGGTGCGCTGCCACTGTTCGTCACTGGTGTCCAGGACGGATCCGGCGTGCAGGACGCCGGCCACGTTCACCAGGATGTCGATCGGGGCGTGCTCACGTTCGACCCGGTTCACCAGGTCTTCGACGGCGTCGGCGTCGGTGACGTCGAGCCGGCGGACCGACGGATCGGAGGGACGCAGGTCGCAGGCCACGACCTGGGCCCCGCGTGCGGCCAGCAGGCGGGCGACGGCGGCTCCGATGCCCTGGGCGGCGCCGGTGACCAGCGCGGTGCGGCCTGCGAACTCGGAGGACGATATCGGATCCATCGGTTACCGCACTCCTACGGCGGTCGAGGTGTCGGCGCGCCGACCGGTGGGGCGTGGCCGGACGGCACGATTGGGGACGGGGGGCATGTGAGGACTACTTCCGGAGGTCGGACCGCAACGGCGCGGACAAACGTACGACTTGGTGAGGTAAGGTTAGCCTAACCGCGCCTGGGGGTTCGGAGAGGGACGGTCGGTACGGTTCTCCGGTACTCGCTCCCGTACGACTCCCACGGCTCGCGGCCCTCCCGGGGCCCCTCGACCGGGCGATCCTTCGGTGAGACGTCCCGCGACGGGACGTTCGGCGACGACACGGGTGTCGGACGTCTGGCGGGCCGGCCCGCCGAGTGGTTCGCTGGGTACTCGACGCGGGAGCGCGCCGCCCGCCGCCTTCCGACCCCACCCCCCAGGATCCCGGGGCCCCTCATGCCGGACGAGAAGCACCGCGGCACCGCCGAAGCGATCCTCCCGCTCGTCGGCGGCCCCGCCAACATCCACTCCGTCGCCCACTGCATGACCCGGATGCGGCTGGGCCTGAACGACCGCTCCCTGGTGGACGAGGACGCGCTCAGGGCCCTGCCCGCCGTGCTCGGCGTCGTGGCGGACGACACCTACCAGATCGTCCTGGGCCCGGGCACCGTCGCCCGGGTCACGCCCGAACTCCAGCGGCTCGTCGACGCGTCCGCGCCCCGGGCCGCCGGCGGTGCCGGGGAGCCGGCGGGCTCCCGGGAGCCCGCCGGAGGCGAAGCCGCCGTCGACGCCGGGGAGCTCGCCCGGCGCGGCGCGCGACTCAGGGCACAGGCCGGGGCCAGGAACGCGACGCCGGTCAGACTCCTGCTGCGCCGGGTCGCGAACATCTTCGTGCCGCTGATCCCCGCCCTGATCGGCTGCGGCATCGTCGCGGGCGTCAACGGGGCCCTCGCCAACCTCGGTTGGGCCACCGGGCTGGTCCCGGCCCTCGCCGCGATCTCCTCGGGGTTCATGTCCCTGATCGCCGTCTTCGTCGGCTACAACACGGCGAAGGAGTTCGGCGGCACACCGATCCTCGGTGCCGCCGTGGCCTGCGTGACCGTCTACGCCGGGGTCGCCAAGGTGGAGGCCTTCGGGCACCACCTCGCGCCCGGCCAGGGCGGTGTGCTCGGGGCGCTCGGCGCCGCGCTGCTGGCGGTCCAGGTGGAACGGTGGACCCGGCGCGTGATGCCCGACGCCCTGGACGTCCTCCTCGCCCCGATGGTCACCGTCCTCGTCACCGGCCTGGTCGCCCTGTTCGGCCTGATGTTCGTCGCCGGGGAGGTCTCCACCGGGATCGGCGATCTCGCCACCTGGCTGCTGGCCCACGGCGGAGCCCTCGCCGGGCTGGTGCTCGGCGGCATGTTCCTCCCGCTGGTCATGCTCGGCCTGCACCAGGCGCTGATCCCGATCCACACCACCCTCATCGCACAGCAGGGTTCCACCGTGCTGCTGCCGATCCTCGCCATGGCCGGGGCCGGCCAGGTCGGCTGCGCCCTGGCGGTGTACGCGCGGCTGCGCCGCAACCCCTCGATCCGCGCGACCATCCGGTCCGCACTGCCCGCCGGCCTCCTCGGCGTCGGCGAGCCGCTGATCTACGGCGTCTCGCTGCCGCTCGGCCGCCCGTTCGTCACGGCCTGCGTGGGCGGGGCCTGCGGCGGGGCCGTCGTCGGGCTCCTGGGCCAACTCGGTACCGCCGTCGGCTCGACCGCGATCGGCCCCTCCGGCTGGGCCCTGTTCCCGCTGCTGGCCGGCCCGCACGGGTTCGCGGCGAGTGCGGCCGTCTACGCCGCGGGCCTGGTGACGGGGTACGCGACGGGCTTCCTGGCGACGTACTTCTTCGGCTTCACCCGCGGGATGCTCGCCGAACTCGACGTGCCCGCACCGGGGAACGACCGGAGCCCGGCCCCGGGCGACGCGGCGGACCCCGGCCGCCGGAGCACGGGCTGAACCCGTTCCGCGGCGCGGGTGGGCCTCCCGCGCAGCCTCCGTCGAGCAGTGCGGTCGCCCCGGCTCCGACGAGCCGGAGGAAGCGGGCATCCGACGGCCGTCAGGGCGCCGGGTGGGCTGTGAGGCCCGGGTGAAGGTCGTGGGTGGGGCCGGTGATCGGCCGTTGATCGGGCGTAGACGGGGAGCCTGGAGCATCTGGAACCGGAGGGGACCGGTTCGGAGGCCACAGCCTGACCACCGGGTTCCACGCGGTCGGACCACGGACCGCGCGGGTGCCCAGCGCTGATGCCGCCACTGGTCCCGACCCCCTATCAGGAGTCCGGACCACGAAGGGCAGACGAGGCATGGACGGCGGACAGTGGGTGCAAGCGGTGAGGACGGCGACGGGCTTCGGAGAGCAGCTGAGGGTGCGGCGCGAGCGGATCGGCCTGACCCAGCAGTGCCTGGCCGATCACGCCACCCTGAGCGTGCGGGCCATCCGGGACATGGAGAGCGGCCGGGTGAGACGGCCTCGGAACGAGACCGTCCGGCTGCTGGCGGACGCGCTGCGGCTGGAGGGCCGCAGCCGGGCGGACTTCGAGGAGGCCGCCCGCCGGCACCCGCTCGCCGATGAGCCGGCGGCCGTGGCGCCGGTCGCCCCGCCGGTGGCGCGGGGGGCCATCGTCGGCCGGGAGATGGAGGCCGAGGTGCTGTCCGACGCCTTCGCCGTGCACGGGGACCGGCTGGTCTCGCTGGTGGGGCTCGGCGGGGTCGGCAAGACCCGGCTCGCCCTGGAGGTGGCCCGCCGCCTGCACCTGGCCGCCTGCTGGTCGGTGCGCTGGGTGGACTGCTCCGGCGACTCGGCCCCCTGGCACGGCCGGGTGGACGACATCGTCCGGGACATCGGCGACCGGCCCGCCCTGCTGGTGCTGGACGGCGCCGACGGCGGGGTGGACGCCGACCGGCTGGACGGGCTGTTCCACCACTGCCCCGGGCTGCGGGTGCTGATCACCGCCCGGGAGGCCTGGCCGCTGCCGGGCGGGCAGGTCGTCCCGCTCGCCCCACTGCCCGTACCGTCCCCCGAACTCGACGCCCAACCCGAGGCGTTGGCGCAGATCGGCGCCGTCCGGCTGCTGCTCTCGCACCTGCGCCGGCTGCGCCCCGGCTACACCCTGGAGCGCTCCGAGGCCCCCGCCGTGGCCGCGCTCTGCCGCCAGCTGGACGGCCTGCCGGGGGCGCTGGAGCGCGCGGCGGGGTGGACGCTGGTGCAGTCCACCGCCCAGCTGCTGGCCCGGCTGTCGGCAGGCCCGTTCACGCTGGCGGCACCGCCGGTGGTGTACGGCACGCGCGGCGACGTCCGGGACGAGGTGGAGCCGGCGATCCAGCGGTTGACGGAGCGCCAGCGGGCCCTGCTGGAGGTGCTCGTGGACGAGCCCGGCGACTGGTCGGGGGAGGACGCGGTGGTCCGCAGCGGCTGGGCGCCGCAGACCTGCCTGGCGACGGTGCACGAACTGCTGTCGCGCGGACTGATCCGCAGCGTGCCCGCCCGCGACGGGGTGCGCTTCACGGTGCTCAACGTGTGCCGCCGCCTGCTCCGGGAGGAGCCCGGGCACCGGTTCGCGCCGGCCGCGGACGTCCAACTGCTCGCCGTCGCGGGCTGACCGCGCGGCGGCCGGCCGGCCGGGTGTCGATACTGCCGCTTCTTGCCCGCATCTTGCCGCACGAGCTGCCGGTCGCCGGGCCCGATCGTTCCTAGCGTTCTCCGTGGGGCTGGACCGCCGCGGAATACGCGCCGGAATTCCCGGGCCGCCGGCAGGGGCGTCGGCGGAATTCCATCGACGATCGCTACCGACGAGGGCTGGGCTGTGGAGTACGGAAACGCGGGAGAGAGCAGACCGGACGTCGTCGTGACGACGACGGCCTCGGATTCGCACACCTGGAACCTGGTGTTCCTGCAACTGCTGCTGGAGGAAATGGGCCACCGGGTGACGAACCTGGGCGCGTGCGTCCCCGACGCCCTGCTGATCTCCGAATGCCGCCGGATCGAACCGGGCCTGATCGTGGTCAGCAGCGTCAACGGGCACGGGTACCAGGAAGGGCTGCGGGTGATCCCGGCCCTGCGCGCCTGCCCGGAACTGCGGCGCACCCCGACGGTCATCGGCGGCAAGCTCGGCATCGCCGGAACCGACGACCCCGACCGCGAGCGCACACTGCTCGCGGCCGGCTTCGACCGGGTCTTCGAGGAGGGCTCCGCGGTGGCCGGGTTCCGCGAGTTCGTCGACGGGCTGCGCTCCCGGGTCCTGCTGTGACGAGCTTCGGCGCGTTCGTGGCGCAGGCCGCGGAGACCGGCGCCCTGGTGGTCCAGCCCCGGATGGGGATGGCACAGGCGGCCCGGATGCGGGAGGGCCTGCTCGCCACCCGGGCGGCGGCCGCCGTCACCGTCGGCACCATCACCCTGGACAGCTACACCCGCACCGGCGACCTCGACGCCGCGCGGCGGGCACTGGCCGCCGGGGCCGGCCTCAACGGCTACCCGATCGCCACCCACCCGGTCGAGGTCACCCGGGCGGTCCTGGCCGGGGTGGCGGACGCGGGCTTCCCGGTGCAGGTCCGGCACGGCTCGGCCGCGCCGGAGCACATCATCGGGGTGCTGCTGGCGGCCGGCCTGGACGCCACCGAGGGCGGACCGGTCTCCTACTGCCTGCCGTACGGCCGCACCCCGCTGCACGAGGCGGTGGCCCGCTGGCAGCGCAGCTGCGAACTCCTGTCTTCCATGCGGGAGTTCGGTGCGGATCCGCACCTGGAGACGTTCGGCGGCTGCATGATGGGCCAGCTCTGCCCGCCCTCGCTGCTGATCGCCATCAGCGTCCTGGAGGCGCTGTTCTTCCGCCAGCACGGGCTGCGCAGCATCTCGCTCAGCTACGCCCAGCAGGCCAACGCCCGCCAGGACGAGGAGGCGCTGGCCGCGCTCGGCCGGATCGCGGGCGAACTGCTCGCGGACGTCGACCGGCACCTCGTGGTGTACGCGTACATGGGCGTGTATCCGCGCTCGCCCGGCGGCGCCCGGCTGCTGCTGGAGGACGCCGCGCGGCTCGCGGTGCGCGGCGGTGCCGCCCGGCTGATCGTCAAGACCACGGCCGAGGCCCACCGCATCCCGACCGTCGCCGAGAACGTCCGGGCGCTGGAGACCGCCGCCGCGGCCGCCACGGCGGAACGCGCCCGCCCCCGGCCCGCCGCCCCGCCGGACACCGGGATCGAGGCCGAGGCCAGGGCCCTGATCGGCGCGGTGCTCGACCTGGACACCGACGTCGGACGGGCCCTGGTGCGGGCGTTCGCGGCCGGCTACCTGGACGTGCCGTACTGCCTGCACCCCGACAACGCCGGGCGGACGCGCAGCTCGATCGGCCCGGACGGACGGCTGCTGTGGTCCGCCGTCGGCTCGATGCCGATCGCCGGGCTCGCCGAGGGCGGCCGCGCGCCGATCCTCGGCTCGGCCGGGCTGCTGGCCGCGCTCTCCCAGGTCCAGCAGCGCTACGACGGGCGGGCCGAACGCCCGCCCGCACCCGCACCCCGGGGCCTGCCCGCCGGCCGGTGAGGCGCCGGGTGAGACGTCCGGTGAAGCGCCCGCCGAGAAACCACGCTCCACGCTCACGCTCCACGAGAGAACGAGAGAAGAGGACCCGACCATGCCCGACGCCACGCCTCTGCCGCCGACCGACCCGGGCCGGCACCTGACCGCGCCGGCCACCCGCAGCGCGCTCCGGATCCAGCAGCACCTGCTCACCGCGGCCCGCGAGTTCCTGCGCGGCCGGGGCTTCACCGAACTGCTGCCGCCGATCATCGGCCCCGTCACCGATCCCGGTGCGCGCGGCTCCAAGCAGGTGGACATCGACTTCTACGGCCACCGCTACAAGCTGATGACCAGCGCGATCCTGTACAAGCAGGCCTCGCTGCTCGCCTTCGACAAGATCTTCTGCATCGCCCCGAACGTCCGCCTGGAACCGCTGGAGACCGCCGGGACGAACCGCCACCTCGCCGAGTTCCACCAGCTGGACGTGGAGGTCGCCGGCGCGAGCCGGGACGACGTCGTCCAGCTGGCCGAGGACCTGGTGGTGCACATGGTCGACAGCACCGTCCGCGCGCTGCCCAAGGAGTTCGCCGAACTCGGCCGGGACCGGCTGGCCTTCGCCGAACTGCTGCGGGGCTCCTTCGGCCGCATCCGGCACGCCGAGGCGGTCGCCGAACTCCAGGGCATCGGGCACCCGCAGCGCGCCGAGGCCGAACTCGACTGGGAGGGCGAGGCGTTGCTGTCCGCCCGGCGGGACCGTCCGTTCTTCGTCACCGACTACCCGAAGGGCTCGCGCGGCTTCTACGACCGCGAGCACCCCGACGACCCGGGCCTGCTGCGCAACTTCGACCTGCTGGCACCCGAGGGCTACGGCGAACTGTGCAGCGGCAGCCAGCGCACCAACGACTACGCGGAGATCGTCACCCGGATGCGGGAGACCGGCGAGAACCCGCAGAAGTACCGCTGGTACCTGGACCTGGTGCGCGAGGGCGTACCGGCCAGCGCGGGCTTCGGCATCGGGGTCGAGCGGCTCACCCGGTACGTCGCCGGGCTGGACGCCGTCTGGCAGGCCAGCGCCTTCCCGAAGATCGCCGGGGTGGTGTCCCCGTGAGCGACCTCAGCGCGCCGGGATTCCCGGAGGAGGAGGTCCGGCAGCGGGCCCGCGCCGGGGCCGCCGCCGCCTTTCCGCCCGCCGAAGAGTACGGACACGTGCTGTTCGGCGCCGGCCGGTCGGGCGCGGCGGACCGGGCGGCGCCGCCGGACGCCCTGGACGCGCTGCGGATCGTCCCGCCGCTGTTCCTGCCGCAGCGGCTCGCCAAGCTGATCGACCTCGGTCGCGAGCCCGACTACCGGGACGTCAAACTGGCCACCACCATCGGCGGGTTCGCCTCCGCGCTGCCGGTGTACGTCTCCGCGACCGGCTCCACCCGGGCCGCCGGCGGTGACCTCGGGCTGGCGCTGAGCCGGCAGGCCGGGGCGCTCGGCATCCCGATGGTGATCGGCGAGAACGTGGTGCCGGTCAACGGCTACGGCCGGCTCGGCGAGGCGGCCGACCGCACGCTGCTCGGCCGGCTGCGCGCCTACACCGAGGAACTCCCGGACGGCCTCGGCGGCGTGGCCGTCCAGCAGAGCACCGAGGACGCCGACGCCGAGGTGTGGAACCTCGTCCACAGCGACCCGGCCGCCCTGCCCCTGCTGGAATCCGGGCGGCTGGCCTTCGAGTTGAAGGTCGGCCAGGGCGCCAAACCGGGCCTGGGCGGCATGACCGTGCTGGAGGCCGAGGCCGCCGCCGCGCTGGGCGACCGCTTCGGGCTGGACCCGTTGTTCGGCGACGGGCGGGTGCTGCGCGCCGCCACCCCGGGCACCTTCACCGCGGAGATCCTGCGCCAGCAGATCCGGCTGATGCGCAACAACTACCCGCGGGTGCGGATCTGGGTGAAGCTCTACCCCGGCCGGGACGTGGCCGAGGCCGCCCGGGTGGCGCACGAGGCCGGGGCGGACGCCGTCGTGGTGGACGGCGCCGAAGGCGGAACCGGCTGGGCGCCCGGGGTGTTCCTGCCGCACGTCGGACTGCCGCTCGCGGAGTGCCTGCGTCGGCTGGCGGTCGAGCCGCCGCCCTCGCTGCTGGTCTCCGGGCGGATCTGGGAAGGCGCCCGAGCGGTCAAGTGCCTGGCCCTGGGGGCCCGCGCGATGGGCCTCGGGCGGGCGGCGCTGCTCGCCGTGGCGGAGGACCGGGAATCCGGACTCCGCCGTTTCGCGGACTGTCTGGCGCTGGAACTCCGGCTGCTGATCAGTGCGCTCGGAAAGTACGCGCCGCAGGCCCTGGACCGGGAGGACGTCTGGTCCCCCGAGGAATACGGAATCACCGCCGGCCGGTAGCCCCGGCCTGCCCGGGTCGATTCCTGCGGCAGGCCCGGAAAAGCGGCACCGGAAACTGCCGATTTACTTCCTGATTTTCTGCCGATAGGGCCGTCGAATTCCCCCTATCGTCGAACTCGTCGCCGATTCATCTCACTTCTGGGGCTGAATGATGTCCTCTCGCGGTTTCCCTACTGAGAATGCTGCGCCCGAAATCACGGCGCCTGAAATCACGGTGCCCGCTTTCGAGCCGCCCGCTTTCGAGCCGTTCGCCTCCGCCGTCCGCCGCTTTCCGGAGCGGCCGGCCGTCCGCACCGGCGGCCGGACCGTCAGCTACCGGGAGCTGGACGGCCTGACCGCCGCGCTCGCCGCCCGGCTCGCCCCCGGGGGGACGGTCGCCGTCACCGGCCGCGACCGGCTGGACCACGTGGTCGCGCTGCTGGCGGTCCTGCGGGCCGGCGCCACCTACCTGCCGCTGGACCGGGAGGCCCCGGAGGAGCGCAACCGCTGGATCGCCGAGGACGCCGGGGCCTCCCTGGCCCTCGGCGGCGAGGAGCTCACCGAACGCACCGAACGCACCGAACGCACCGAACTCACCGGGCTCAGCGACGGCGCGGGCGCCGGTGCCGGTTACGTCATCTACACCTCCGGCACCACCGGGCGTCCGAAGGGCGTGCACGTCCCGCTCGCCGCGCTGACCGGCCACCTGGCCGCCGCCGTCCGGACCTTCGGCCTGACCGAGCGGGACGTGGTGCTGCAGTTCGCCCGTCCGACGGTGGACGTGGCCGTGGAGCAGGTCCTCGGCGCGCTGTCCGCCGGGGCCTGCCTGGTCCTCCCGGAGCACCGGCTCCTCTCCCCGGCCGAACTGCTGGACCTGCTGGACGCCGAGGGCGTCACCGTCGCCAACCTGGCCGCCGGCTACTTCCAGGACGTGGTGGCGGCCCTGGGCGGCCGGGTGCCGCGCACCCTGCGGCTGATGATCTCGGGCAGCGACAAGCTGGAGCCCGCCACCGCCGCGGCCTGGTGGGCCGCGACCGGGGTGCCGCTGCTGAACGCGTACGGACCGACCGAGACGGTGGTCACCGCCACCACCCACCGGCTCGCGGGCGAGCAGCCCGAGGCGGGCGTGCCGATCGGGACCGCGCTCGGCGGGCGGCGGCTCTACGTGCTCGACGAGCGGCTGCGTCCGGTGCCGCCCGGCACGGCCGGCGAACTGTACGTCGGCGGGCCGCTGCTGGCCTCCGGCTACCTCGGCCGCCCGGGCCTGACCGCCGACCGCTTCGTCGCGGACCCGTTCGCGGCCCTGCCCGCGGACCCGCCCGCGGCCCCGTCCGAGGACCCGTCCGCAGACCCCGCCGCAGCGCCGAGCGGCGCTCCCGGCGCGCGGATGTACCGCACCGGCGACGTGGTGCGCCGCGCCACCGAGGACGGGCCGCTGGAGTTCGTCGGCCGCGGCGACCACCAGGTGAAGGTCCGCGGCTTCCGGGTCGAGCCGGGCGAGATCGAGCAGGTGCTGGCCGGGTACCCGGGCGTCACCGGCTGCGTGGTGGTGGCGCGCGAGGGCCGGCTGGCCGGGTACCTGACCGGCGCCGCGCCGCGGTACGCCGAGGCGCGGGCCTGGCTGGCCGAGCGGCTGCCCGAGCACATGATCCCGGCGACGCTCACGGCGCTGGACGCCTTCCCGCTGACCGGCGGCGGCAAGGTGGACCGCCAGGCCCTGCCCGAGCCGCAGGCCGCGCCCGAGGCCCGGCCCGCCGGCCGCCCGCCGCGCACGCCCGCCGAGCAGCTGATCGCGGCGGTGTGGGCGGACGTGCTCGGGGTGCCCGAGGTCGGGGCGGACGACAACTTCTTCCACCTGGGCGGCGATTCGCTGACGGCCGTGCGGGTGGTGGGCCGGGTCTTCGACGTCTTCGGCATGGTGTCCCCGTACACCATCTTCGACGCGCCGACGCTGGCGGAGTTCGCCGCCGCGGTGACCGCCGCCTCCGGCGGTGAGCGCCCGGCGCTGGTCCGCTCGGGCGCCGCCGAGGCCCCGCTGTCCAAGTTCCAGCGCGGCCTCTGGTTCCTCGACCAGTGGAACCCGGACGCGCCGACCTACGTGGTGCCCTGGGTGTTCCGTTTCGCCGGGCCGGTCGACCCCGAGCTGCTGCGGCAGGCGCTGGCCGGGGTGGTGGCGCGGCACGAGAGCCTGCGGACGACCTTCGAGCTCGCCGAGGACGGCCCGCGCCAGATCGTCCATCCGGCCGTGGAGCCGCCGTTCACGCTCACCGAGACCACCGCGGACCAGGTGGACGACCTGGTGGCCGAGGCCGCGCTGGAACCCTTCGACCTGGAGGCCGGGCCGCTGGTGCGGGCGCGGGTCTTCCGGGCCGCCGGGGCGACCACCCTGCTGCTGCTCTTCCACCACATCGTCTGGGACGAGGGCTCGCTGCCGGTGCTGGAGGCCGAACTCCAGGAGCTGTACGCGGCGGCGGCCGAGGGGCGCCCGGCCGAGCTGCCGGAACTCGCCGTCCAGTACGGCGACTACGCGGCCTGGCAGTACCAGGACGACACCGCCGAGCAGCAACTCGACTACTGGCGTGAGCAGTTGGCCGACGCGCCGGACGCCGACGCGCTGGTGCCAGACCACCCCCGCCCCGAGGAGCAGGCCTTCCGCGGTGCGTTCCACCGCTTCGCGATGCCGGATCCGGTGGCCGGGGCCGTCCGGGCGCTCGCCCGCAGCGAGGACGCGACCCCGTTCATGGTGCTGCTCGCCGGGCTCGCGCTCACCCTGCACCGCCGCTCCGGGCAGCGCGACCTGGTGCTCGGCTCGCCGGTGAACGTCCGCGGCCGAGCCGAACTCGACGGCCTGATCGGCTACTTCGTCAACCTGCTGCCGCTGCGCCTGAACGTCGAGGAGGGCGTCTCCTTCCGCGAGCTGGTCCGGCACGTGCGCGAGGTGTCGATCGCCGGCTACCGGCACCAGGAGGTGCCCTTCGACGACATCGCGAACGCGGTGCTGGAGGAGCGCCCCGAGGACCGGAACCCGCTGTGCCAGGTGCTGCTGGAGCTGCACCCGCTGGACACCCGCCCGCTGACCGTCGGCGGGTGCGAGGTCACCCGCCAACTGCACTCCAACCCCGTCTCCCGCTTCGACCTGTCCGTCTCGGTGGACGACCGCGGCACCGGCTTCACCGGCCGCTTCGAGTACGACAGCGACCTCTTCGAGGCCTCCACCATGGCCGGACTGTGCGAGCAGTGGCTGGGCACCCTGGCCGCCGCCCTGGAGGTGCCGGGGCACGCCCTGTTCGAGGCGCAGGCCGCCCGGGCCCCGCAGGCCACCGCCCTGATCTCCGGTGAAAGGACCGTCCCGTACGGCGAGTTGAACGCCGCCGCGAACCGGCTGGCGCGCCACCTGGTGGGCCTGGGCATCGGCCGCGGCGACACCGTCGCCGTACTCGCCGACCGCGGCCCGGAGATGGTCACCGCGCTGCTGGCCGCCCTCAAGACCGGCGCCGCCTACACCCTGCTCGACCCGGACTTCCCGGCCGAGCGGCTGGCCGGCGCGGTCGCCGACACCGGCGCCGCCACGGTGATCACCCACCGCCACGCCACCGTGCCGTTCGCCGTCCAGCGCCAGGTGGACCTGGACGCCGCGGCCGCCGAACTGGCCCGGTACGCGGCGCACGACCTCGGCCTGCCGGTCGACGGCGGCGACCTCGCCTGCGTGATGTTCACCTCCGGCTCCACCGGCCGCCCCAAGGGCGCGGCCGTCCCGCACCGCGCGCTCACCATCACCTACCTCGGCCAGGACTACGCCCGCTTCGGCCCGGACGAGGTCTGGCTGCAGTGCTCGCCGGTCTCCTGGGACGCCTTCGCGCTGGAGCTCTACGGCGCGCTCTGCTTCGGCGGTGCGTGCGTCCTGCAGCCCGGCCAGCGCCCCGACCCGCAGGCCATCGCCGAGCTGACCCGCCGCCACGGCGTCACCGAACTCCAGCTCTCCGCCAGCCTGTTCAACTTCCTGCTGGAGGAGCTCCCGGAGACCTACGACGGCCTCAAGCTGGCCATCACCGCCGGCGAGCGGGCCTCCGTCACCCACGTGGCCAAGGCCCTGGAGACCTACCCCGGCCTGGTCGTCGCCAACGGCTACGGCCCGGTCGAGAGCCTCGGCCTGACCACCTGCCACCAGGTCGGCCCGGAGGACGTCACCGGCAGCTCCGTCCCGATCGGCGTCGCGCTGAACGGCAAGGGCATCCTCGTCCTGGACGAGCTGCTGCGCCCCGTCGAGCCCGGCGTGACCGGCGAGCTGTACGCCTCCGGCGGCGGTCTCGCCTACGGCTACCTCGGCCGGCCCGGCCTCACCGCCGAGCGCTTCGTCGCCTCCCCGTTCGGCGCCCCGGGCGAGCGCATCTACCGCACCGGGGACCTCGGCTACGTCAGCGCCGGGGGCCTGCTGGAGGTCACCGGCCGGATCGACGACCAGGTCAAGATCCGCGGCTTCCGGGTCGAGCCCGGCGAGATCGAGGACGCGCTCACCCGGCACCCCGCCGTCCAGGAGGCCGCCGTCACCGTCCACGAACCCGCCCCGGGCGACCACCGCCTGGCCGCCTACGTCACCGTCGGGGCCGACGCACCGGACCCGGAGGTGCTCCTCGACCACCTGGCCGGCCTGCTGCCCGAGCACATGGTGCCCGCCACCCTGGACGTCCTGGACGCCCTGCCGCTCAACCACAACGGCAAGGTCGACCGGAAGGCGCTGCCCGCCCCCGCCGGGCGCCGGGCCGCCGCCCACGACCCGCTGACCGAAGCCGAACGGCTGGTCGCCGAGGCCATGTGCGAGGTCCTCGACCTCACCGAGGTCGGCCGGGAGGACAACTTCTTCCGGATCGGCGGCAACTCGCTGGCCGCCGTCCGGGTCGCGATGCGGCTGTCCCGGGAGACCGGCACCCGCGTCCCCCCGCAACTGGTGTTCCGGGCCAGGACCGTGAGCGCCATCGCCGAACGGCTGGCCGCCCGATGACGGGCCGCACCGCACACGAAGGGAACGAGGCCGTGAGCCCGTCCGACCACCCGGCGCGCACCGCGCCCGCCTCGGGGCTGCAACGCGGCCTCTGGTTCCTCGACCGCCTCGATCCGCGGCAGGTCACCTACTGCACGCCCTGGACGGTCGACGTCACCGGCCCGCTCGACCTCCCGCTGCTCCAAGGCGCGCTGGACGCCCTGGTGGCCCGGCACGAGGTGCTGCGCACCACCTTCGCGCTGCACCCCGACGGCCCGCTCCAGCAGGTCCACCACACCCTCGCCGTGCCGCTCGCGGTGACCGATCTGCGCCCGCAGGGCGGCCCCGGGCAGGCCGGACGCCTGGAGGAACTGCTCACCGCCCGCTGCGCCGAACCCTTCGACCTGGCCGCCGGCCCGCTGCTGCGCGCCGAGGCCTTCCAACTGGCGGACGAGCGCACCACGCTGCTGTTCACCGTCCACCACATCGTCTGGGACGGCTGGTCCGCCGAGGTCTTCGAGCGCGAACTCGCCGGCCTGTACGGCGCCGCGCTGCGGGGCCGGGCCGCCGACCTGCCGGAACTGACCGCGCAGTACGCCGACTACGCGGTGGAGGAGCTCGGCACCTCCTTCGAGGAGCACCTGACCTACTGGAAGGAGCAACTGCACGGCGCACCCGCCCTGCTGGAGCTGCCCACCGACCGGCCCCGGCCCGCCGAGCGCGGCGCGGCGGGACGGACCGAGGAGTTCGGGCTCGCCCCCGGCACGGCGGCGAAGGTCCGCGCCCTGGCGGAGGCGGAGGGCGTCACCCCCTTCACCGTCCAACTGGCCGCCTTCGCCCTGCTGATGAACCGCTGGACCGGTGCCGACGACCTGGTGATCGGCACCCCGGTCACCACCCGCAACCGGCCCGAACTGGAGCACCTGCTCGGCTACTTCGTCAACCTGCTGCCGCTGCGCCTGCGGCTCGCGCCCGGGCTGAGCTTCCGCGCCCTGCTGGAGCACGTCCAGGACGTCGCCTTCGAGGCCTACGGCTACCTCGACGTGCCCTTCGACCAGCTGGTCGACCAGCTCGGCACCGCCCGCACCGCGCAGCACCCGCCGCTGGTCCAGGTGGTGTTCGGCGCCCACAGCGAGGACCGCACCCCGCTCGCGCTCGGCCCGGCCACCGCCGAGAGCCGGGTGCGCTCCAACGGCACCAGCAAGTTCGACCTCACCTGGTCCGTCTTCGACAGCGGCGGGACCGGCGGCGGGACCGGCGACCCCGGGGACTGCGGCGGCGAACTGCGCGGCGAGGCCGAGTACCGCAGCGAGCTGTTCGACGCCGGGACGGTGCGCCGGCTGGCCGCCGACTTCGGCGCCCTGCTCACCGCGGCCCTGGACGACCCCGACGCCACCGTGCTGCGGCTGACCGGCCGCACCGCCGCGGCCGAGGCCGTCCGGGCCACCGACACCCCCGGCCACTGCCTGCACCGGCTGTTCGAGCAGGCCGCCGACGCCCACCCCGACCGGCCCGCCGTCAGCGACTCCGGCCACACCCTGAGCTACGCCGAACTCGACCGCCGGGCCAACCGCCTGGCCCACGCCCTGCGCGCCCGCGGGGCCGGCCCCGGCGACCGCGTCGGCATGCTGCTGGACCGCACGGCCGACGTCCTGGTCACCGTCCTCGGCGTGCTCAAGACCGGCGCCGCGTACGTGCCCGTCGACCTCGCCGCCCCCGCCGACCGCGCCGCGCTCGTCTTCGCCGACGCCGACGTCACCCTCGTCGTCACCGACCGCCCGGACCGGGCCCCCGAAGGCCCCTGGCAGGCCTACGACCTGACCGCCGAGGCCGCCGACCTGGCCGGCCGGCCGGACCACCGCCCGCCGGCCGCCGGGCGCCCCGGCGACGTCGCCTACATCATCTTCACCTCCGGCTCCACCGGCCGCCCCAAGGGCGTCGCCGTCGCCCACGAGCACGTCAGCCGGCTCATGGCGGACGGCGCGGAGCACTTCGGCTTCGGCCCGGAGGAGACCTGGACGCTCTTCCACAGCTACGCCTTCGACTGGACGGTCTGGGAGATGTGGGGCGCCCTGCTGCACGGTGCCCGCCTGGTCGTCGTCCCCTACGTGACCAGCCGCTCGCCGGAGGAGTTCGCCGAACTGCTGGAGGAGGAGCGGGTCTCCTTCCTCTGCCTCACCCCGTCGGCGCTGCGCCAGCTGGAGCCCGTGCTGCGGCGCGGCCCGCGCGACCTGTCCGCGCTGAAGTGGATCATGCTCGGCGGGGAGGCGCTGGACCCGGGCGTCGTCCAGCGCTGGTTCGAACTCGACCCGCCGCCCCCTGCCCGGCTCTGCAACCTGTACGGCATCACCGAGACCACCGTCCACGTCACCACCCACGACCTGGCCGGAAGCGCCGGCTTCGAGCGCAGCCTGATCGGCGCGCCCATGCCGCACCTCACCGCCCAGGTCCTCGACGACTGGCTGCGGCCGTGCCCGCCCGGCGCGGCCGGCGAGCTGTACATCGGCGGCGGCAGCCTCGCCCACGGCTACTGGGGCCGCCCCGGCCTCACCGCGGGCCGCTTCGTCGCCGACCCCTACGGCCCGCCCGGGACGCGGCTCTACCGCACCGGCGACGTCGCCCGGCGCCTGCCCGGCGGCGGCCTGGAGTACATCGGACGCGCCGACTTCCAGGTCAAGCTGCGCGGCTTCCGGATCGAGCTCGGCGAGATCGAGAACGCGCTCGCCGCCCACCCGGACGTCGACGCCTGCGTCGTCACCGTGCACGACGACCGGCTCGCCGCGTACGTCACCGGGCGCGAGCCCGCCGACGTGCGCGCCTTCCTCGGCCGCTCGCTGCCCCCGTACATGGTCCCGGCCGTCTTCACCGTCCTGGAGTCGCTGCCGCTCACCGTCAACGGCAAGGTGGACCGCGCCGCGCTGCCCGCCCCCGGCCAGCGCAGCACGGCCACCGGAGGCCGCCACGTCGAGCCGCGCACCCCGGAGGAGGAGGCCTTCGCCGCCGTCTGGACGGAGGTCCTCGGGGTGGACGGCATCGGCGTCCACGACGACTTCTTCCACCTCGGCGGCGACTCCATCCGGGCCGTCCAGCTCGCCGGCGCGCTGCACGAGCGCGGCTGGGGGGTGAGCCTGCGGGACGTCTTCAACGCCCCCACGGTCGCCGCCCTGCTCCCGCTGGCCGAGCCCGTCGCCGAAGGCCCGGACGACCACGAGCCCTTCGCCCTGATCAGCCCCGAGGACCGCGAGGACCTGCCGCCCGGCCTGACCGACGCCTACCCGATGGTCTCCATGCAGCTCTCCATGGTCTTCCACATGGAGATCGCCGGCGGCACCGACAGCTACCACAACGTCAACTCCTACCGGATCTCGGGCGACCTCGACGAACAGGCCTTCCGCCGCTCGGTCACCGAGGCCATGGAACGCCACGCGGTGCTGCGCACCGGCCTCGACCTGTCCGGCTACGGCGAACCGCTCCAGCTCGTGTACGGGCGGCTGCCCGCGCCCGTCGAGTTCACCGACCTGCGCGGCGAGCCCGACCAGGACACGGCGGTCCGCGAGGTGTTCGACACCCACCGGTGGACGCCCTTCGACCTCACCGCCCCGCCGCTGTTCCGCATCACCGTGCAGCGCCTGGCCGAGGACGCCTTCCAGCTCACCATCTCCGAGCACCACGCCATCCTCGACGGCTGGAGCTTCACCTCGCTGTTCACCGAGATCCTGGAGCGCCACACCGCCCTGGCCGCCGACCCGCTCGGCGCCCCCACCCCGCCGCCGCGCACCGCCTTCCGCGACTTCGTGGCCGTCGAACGGCAGGCCGCCGGGGACGAGCGCTCGCTCGCGTACTGGCGCGACCGGCTGTCCGGCGTCAGCGGCCAGTCCTTCCCCGGCAGCGAGGACGTGCACGAGGCGCCGCGCACCGTCGAGCGGGTGCTGCCCGAGGCGCCCGAACAGCTGCGGCAGGTCGCCGACGCCCTGGCCGTGCCCCTCAAGTCGGTCGCGCTCGCGGCCCACCTGCACGCCCTCGCCGCCATCACCGGGCGACGGCGCGTCACCACCGGCCTCGCCGTGAACGGCCGGCTGGAACGGCTCGGCGGCACCGAGGTGTACGGGCTGTTCCTCAACACCGTCCCGCTGACCTGCGAGCCCACCGACGACCTGCTCGCCCTGGTGCGCGAGGTGCACCGGGAGGAGCTGGACATGATGCCGCACCGCCGGGTGCCCTTCGCCCGGCTCGCCCGGCTGATGACCGACACCGCGCTGGACAGCCAGTTCGGCTACCTGCGCTTCCACGCCCTGGGCCAACTCAGCTCCGCCCGCATCGTGGACGGCCGGATCGGCTGCGAGCCGACCCTGCGCCACGAACCCAACAGCTTCGCGTTCGGCGCCTCGCTGATCCAGGACCCGGTCTCGCAGCGCGTGCTGCTCGCCGTGGACCACCAGCGCTCCCTGGTCACCGACACCACCGCCGAGCAGTTCATCGACACCTACACGGCAGCCCTGCACGCCATGGCCGCCTCCGTCCGAGAGTCCTGAGGAACCGTCATGACCGACCTCCTGCACCGCCTGCGCGATGCCGTCGCCGCCCACCCCGAGCGCCCCGCCGTCCTCGCCGGAACGGCCCGCCTGGACTTCGCCGAACTCGACCTGCGCACCGCCGCGCTGGCCCGCGCCCTGCGCGCCCACGGCGTCCGCCGCGGCGACCGGGTCGGCGTCCACCTCGCCCGCACCGCCGACCTGCCGGTCGCGCTGCTCGCCGTCTGGCGGGCCGGCGCCGCCTACGTCCCGCTCGACCCGGCCTACCCCGCCGAGCGGCTGGCCTTCATGGCCGCCGACGCGCGGCTCGCGGCCCTGATCAGTACGGACGGCCTCCCGGCGGCCCAGGGCGTGCCGGTCCTGCGCCCGGACGCCGCCGGGCCGGACACCGCCGACGGGTCGGACCTGCCGGAGGCGGCCGACCCGCTCGACCCCGCCTACGTCATCTACACCTCCGGCTCCACCGGGATCCCCAAGGGCGTCGAGGTGCCGCGCGGCGCCGTCGCCGCCCTGGTGGAGGCACTGGAGGCCACCGGCGCCTACCGCGCCGAGCCCGGGGTGGTCGGCTGGAACGCCAGCGTCTCCTTCGACGCCTCCGTCCAGCAGTGGGCCCGGATCTGCCGCGGCGACACCGTCCTGGTCATCGGCGACGACGACCGCGCCGACCCGGCCCGGGTGGCCGCCCTGCTGGCCGAGCACGCCGTCACCGACCTCGACCTGACCCCCTCGCACTGGGAACTGCTGCGCGAGCCGCTCACCGGCGCCCGGGTGCCGCGGCTGTTCATGGGCGGCGAGCCCGTCCCCGAGCACACCTGGCGGGAGCTCGCCGACGGCGGCATCGACGCGCTCAACCTGTACGGGCCCACCGAGTGCACCGTCGACGCCGTCACCGCGCCGATCAGCGGCCCCGGGCCGCACCTGGGCGAGCCGCTGCCCGGCGTGCGCCTCCACCTGCTGGACGAGAAGCTCGCCCCGGTCGCCGACGGCGCCGTCGGCGAGCTGTACCTCGCCGGGCCCGGGCTCGCCCACGGCTACCCGGGCCGCCCCGGGCTGACCGCCGGACGCTTCGTCGCCGACCCGACCGCCCCCGGCGAGAGGATGTACCGCACCGGCGACCAGGCCCGGCGCGGCGAGGGCGGCCGCCTGGAGTACGTCGGCCGGGTCGACCGCCAGGTCAAGCTGCGCGGCTACCGGATCGAGCTCGGCGAGGTCGAGCACGCGCTGGCCCGGCTGGAGGGCGTCCAGGCCGCCGCCGTCACCGTCCACGAGCCCGCCCCCGGCGACCGCCGGCTCATCGGCTACGTCACCGGCGCCGCCACCGCCGCCGAACTGACCGAGCGCCTGCGGGCCACCCTGCCCGCGCACCTGGTGCCCTCGGCGATCACCGTGCTGGACGCCATGCCGCTCACCCCGAACGGCAAGGTCGACCACGCGGCCCTGCCCGCCCCCGCGGCGCAGCCCGCCCCCGCGGCCGAGGAGGCGCCCGCCGAGGGCGCCGACGGGCTGGCGGAGCAGGTCGCCGAGGTCTGGCGCACCGTGCTCGGCCTGACCGGCGTCACGCCCACCGACGACTTCTTCTCGCTCGGCGGCCACTCGCTCGCCGCGCTGCGCGTCGTCCACCTGCTGCGCCGCCGGCTCGGCATCGAGCTCCAGCTGCGCCACCTGCTGGACTCGGCCGACCTGGCCGCCTTCACCGCCACCGTCGGGAAGGCCGTCGAGGCCGGCACCGCCGCCCCCCGGCCCGCCCTGACCGCCCGCCCCCGGGTGAGCGGCGCATGACCACCACCGCACGGGTGCGCCCCCGCGTCGAGGGGGACTGGCTGCTTGTCCCCGCGCCCCAACCGCACCGCCCGTTCCGGCTGTTCTGCTTCCCGCACGCCGGGGGCGACGCCACCGCCTACACCCCGCTGGCCCGCGCCCTCGCCCCGACCGCCGAGGTCTGGGCCGTGCGCCCGCCCGCCCGCGGCGGCCGCCTCGGCCACCCGATGCCCGCGAGCTTCGACCTGCTGGTCGACGCCGTCGTGGACGCCCTCACCCCGTACCTGACGGGCCGGTTCGGCTTCTACGGGCAGAGCTTCGGCGCCCTGCTCGGCTACGAGGTCGCCCGGGCGCTGCCCGCCGAACGGCGGCCCGAACTCGTGGTCGCCGCCTCCGCCTCGCCGCCCGCCACCTGGGCCGGCCGGGACCGCCCGCAGCACACTGCCGACGACCTGCTGCGGCTCGCCGGTATGGGTGAACTCATCGAGGGCGAACAGGAGTTGAAAGAGCACGCGCTCCAGGGCATCCGTACCGACCTGGCGGTGGTCGCCACCTACCGCCCCCGCCCGCACCCGCCGATCGGCTCCGACCTGCACACCGTCGCCGGCGCCGACGACCCGATGCTCGCCTCCGCCGGACTCCAGGGCTGGGCCGTCCACACCCGCGGCGCCAGCGGCCACCACATCGTTCCCGGCGGCCACCTGCTCGCCACCGTCGACGGGCCCGGCCCGGTCGACCTGCTGACCTCCCTCATCGAGCGACCGGGCCCGGGCCACCGGGCCGGCGCCGCCGCCGACCAGTCCACGACGGAGTAGCCGTGCTGACCACCACCCCGGTCGACCTCACCGACCCGGCCCTGTGGGCCCACCCCGACACCCCCGCCCTGGTCGCGGAGCTGCGCCGGGAGGCCTCCGTCCACCGAACCGACACCGTCGACGACGGGCCGATCTGGTCGGTGCTCTCCTACCGGCACTCCGCGGAGGTGCTGCGCAACGCCACGCTCTACAGCTCCGAGCAGGGCTCGCTGCTCGGCGCCGGCGAGGGCAACGTCCCGGTCGGCTCCGGCCGGATGATGGCCCTCACCGACCCGCCCCGGCACCGCGAACTCCGCGCGCCTGCCAACCCGTTCTTCGCCCCCGGCCCGGTGCGCGGAGCATCCCGCGGCATCGCCGAACTCGCCGCCTCGATCGTCGACCGAGCCGTCGAACTGGGCGAGGTCGACCTCGTCGACGCCGTCTCCGCCCTGCCGCTGTCCGTCATGTGCGACCTCCTGGACGTCCCGGAGAAGGACCGCGAGATGGTCGAACGGGTCTGCGACGTCGCCTTCCTCGGCCGCACCCCCGAGGAGCGCCGGGCGGGCCACCAGCAGCTCATCCCCTACCTGCTGCACCAGGTGATGCTGCGTCGCACCCACCCGCGCGACGACCTGATCAGCAAGATGGCCACCTACCGGGTCGGCGGCAAGCTGCTGCCGATCGAGGACGTCGTCCTCAACCTGGACAACATCGTGGTCGGCGGCGTCCAGACCGTCCGCCACACCGCGGCCATGGGCCTGCACACCCTCGTCCAGCACCCGCAGCTGTGGCGGCAGTTGCAGCGGGGCGAGGTCGGCATGGACTCGGCGCTGGACGAACTCCTGCGCTGGACGTCCGTCGGGCTCCACACCCTGCGCACCGCCAGCCGGGACACCGAGCTCGACGGCCGCACCATCCGGCGCGGCGACCGCGTCGCGGTCTGGGTGTGGTCCGCCAACCGGGACCCGGAGGCCTTCGACCGGCCCGAGGAGATCCTGCTCGACCGCGCCCCCAACAAGCACCTCGCCCTCGGCCTCGGCGCCCACTACTGCATCGGCGCGCCGCTGGCCAAGGCCGAACTCGGCGCCCTGTTCACGGCGATGCTGGAGCGCGTCGCCGAGATCGAACCGACCGGACCGGTCGTCCACAACCGCTCCATCATCAACTTCGGCCTGGACCACTTCCCGGTGCGCCTCACCCCGCGCTGAACCGGCCCGCCCCACCCCGCGCTGAACCCGCCCGCCGCGGACCGCCGACGGGGGCCGAGTCGAACTGCCGCGTTCCTGCCGCGACTCCTGCCCTTGCGCCCCCCGGCCCGCCCCTACCTTCGAAACAACCCAAGGAGGACACCATGAGCAACCCGTTCGAGGACGACAACGCCGGCTACCTGGTGCTGGTCAACGACGAGAACCAGCACTCGCTGTGGCCCGTCTGGATCGACGTGCCGGCCGGCTGGACCACCGTCCACGGCGAGGACACCCGCCAGGGCTGCCTCGACCACATCGAGGCCAACTGGACCGACATCCGGCCCGCCAGCCTGACCGCCTCCCTCGCCCGGCAGTGAGCGCGACCATGCTGAACTGGGAACTGAACCCCGGCCGCCCGGCCCTCGCCCACGCCCCGCGCCTCGCCGACATCGGCGAGGCCGGCGCGTGGCTGCGCGAGAACGAGACCGAGCTCACCGAAGCCCTGCACCGGCACGGCACGATCTTCCTGCGCGGCCTGCCGGTCGCGAGCACCGAGGACGTCGCCGCCGTGCGCGACGTCCTCATCCCCGAGCGCACCCCCTACCGGGAGAAGGCCACCCCGCGCAGCGACTACGGCAACGGCGTCTTCTCCTCCACCGACCTGCCGTCGCCCCAGCCGATCCGGATGCACAACGAGAACAGCTACACCCTCACCTTCCCGGGCCGGCTGCTCTTCGCCTGCCTGACCGCCCCCGAGGAGGGCGGCGCCACCCCGACCGCGGACTGCCGCCAGGTGCTCGACCACCTGCCCGCGCACCTGGTCGAGCGGATGCGGACGTCCGGCTGGACGCTCACCCGCAACTACTCGGACTACGTCTCCCTCGGCTGGCGCACCGCCTTCGCCACCGAGGACCGGGCCGAGGTCGAGGCCTACTGCCGGGAGAACGGCATCACCTGGGAGTGGCTGCCGGACGGCAACCTGCGCACCGGCCAGCTGCGCCCCGGCACCATCCACCACCCGGCGACCGGCGAGGAGGTCTGGTTCAACCACCTCGCCTTCTGGAGCGAGTGGTCGCTCGACCCGGACATCCGCGAGGCGATGACCGACGAGTTCGGCCCGGACGGCTTCCCGTTCAACACCGGCTTCGGGGACGGCGAACCCCTGGAGCGCGCCGACGTCGACGCCCTCAACGAGGCGTACCACGCCGCGACCGTGCGCGAGCGCTGGCAGGTCGGCGACGTGATGCTGGTCGACAACGTGCTGTGCGCGCACGGCCGGGACCCGTACCGCGGCGACCGCAGGATCGCCGTCGCGATGGGGCAGCCCCTGGACGTCCTGGACTGCCGGCCCAGCGTCCGGCCCACCATGGCCTCCGCCTGACCGTCCGCCCAAGACCACCCCGTGCCGTGACGTGAGTAGAGGAAGCACCGTGATCCCGGTTTCGTACGCACAGCAGCGTCTCTGGCTGATCGACCAGATCGAGGGCCCGACCGCGCTGTACAACCTTCCGTTCGCCCTGCGCCTGCGCGGCGAGCTCGACACCGCCGCGCTGCGCGCCGCGACGGTGGACGTGGTCGCCCGGCACGAGGCCCTGCGTACGGTGTTCCCGGTGGCCGGGGGAGTCCCGGTGCAGCAGATCCTGCCGCCCGAGGAGGCGCAGCCGCGCTTCCTGGTCGTGGACTGCGCACCGGACGACTACCCCGCCCGCCGGGACGCGGCCGCCGCCGAGACCTTCGATCTGAGCCGCGAACTGCCCATCCGGGTCACGGTGTTCACTCTCACCCCGACCGAGCACGTGCTGCTCGTCGTCCTGCACCACATCGCCGGCGACGGCTGGTCGCTCGGCCCGCTGCTGCGCGACCTCGCCACCGCCTACCGGGCCCGGCTCACCGGCCGCGCCCCCCACTGGGAGCCGCTGCCCGTCCAGTACGCCGACTACGCGCTCTGGCAGCGCGACCTGCTCGGTGACGAGCGCGACCCCGAGAGCCTGCTCGCCCGCCAACTCGACCACTGGCGAACCGCCCTGGCCGGGCTGCCGGAGGAGCTGGAGCTGCCGACGGACCGCCCACGCCCGCCCGCCCCCACCGGCGCCGCCGACTCCGTCGACCTCGTCTGGGGCGCCGACCTGCACACCGCCCTGCTCGACCTCGCCCGCGCGCACCGCACCACCCTGTTCACCGTCCTCCAGGCCGGCCTCGCCGCACTGTTCACCAGGCTCGGCGCCGGCACCGACATCCCGCTCGGCACCGGCCTCGCCGGCCGCGCCGACGAGGCCCTGGACGACCTGGTCGGCTTCTTCGTCAACTCCCTGGTGCTGCGCGCCGACACGTCCGGCGACCCGAGCTTCGCCGAGCTGCTCGGCCGGGTCCGGGAAGCCCAGCTCGACGCCTTCGCCCACCAGGACATCCCCTTCGAGCGCCTCGTCGAGGAACTCAACCCGACCCGCGCACTCGGCCGCCACCCGCTGTTCCAGACCCTGCTGGTGCTCCAGAACCACGGGCAGGACGCCGAACTCGACCTGCCCGGGCTGGAGTCCGCACCCGAGCCGATCGGCCTGCGGGTCGCCAAGTTCGACCTCAACATCGGCATCGCCGAACGCCACGGCCCCGACGGTGCCCCCGCCGGGCTCACCGGCTCGATCGAGTACGCCGCCGACCTCTACGACCACACCACCGTCGTCGCCCTGGCCGCCCGGTTCGGCCTGCTGCTGACCGGCGCCGCCGCCGACCCGCACGCCCCCATCGCCACCCTCGACGTCCTCGCCCCCGAGGAGCGCACCCGCATCCTCACCGAGTGGAACGCCACCGGCGCCCCGGGCCGGCCCGGGACCCTCGCCGAGTCCTTCGAGCGCCAGGCCGACCGCACCCCGCACGCCACCGCCCTCGCCCACGACGGCGGCACCCTCGACTACGCCGAACTCGACGCCCGGGCCAACCGCCTCGCCCACCACCTGATCGCCCTCGGCGTCGGCACCGAGACCCCCGTCGCGATGCTGATGGAGCGCTCCGTCGAGGTCGTCGTCGCCACCCTGGCGATCCTCAAGGCCGGCGGCTGCTACGTGCCCATGCACCCCGGCCTGCCGCCCGAGCGGATGACCGACGTGCTGGCCGACACCGGCGCCCCCGTGCTGCTCACCGACCGCGCCGACCCCGGCTTCCCGCACCGGGCCGTGGTGGTCCGCCCCGGCGACGAGGCGGCCGCCCCCGCCGACCGCCCCGGCGTGCCCGTCCACCCGGACCAGCTCGCCTACGCGATGTACACCTCCGGTTCCACCGGCCGCCCCAAGGGCGTCGCCGTCCGCCACCGCGACGTCCTCGACCTCGCCGCCGACCGGCGCTGGCAGGACGGCCGGCACGAGCGGGTCCTGCTGCACTCCCCGCACGCCTTCGACGCCGCCACCTACGAGATCTGGACGCCCCTGCTGGCCGGCGGCACCGTCGTGGTCGCCCCGCCCGGCGCCCTCGACGCCACCTCCCTGCACGTCGTCACCACCCGCCACGACGTCACCGCCGTCTTCCTCACCAAGGCCCTGTTCGACCTCGTCGCCGAGCAGGCCCCGCAGACCTTCGCCGCCCTGCGGGTCGTCTGCACCGGCGGCGAGGCCGCCTCCGGCACCCTGATGCGGCGCGTCCTGGACGCCTGCCCCGACCTGCTGCTCGCCCACGTCTACGGGCCCACCGAGACCACCACCTTCGCGACCCACCACCCGCTCGTCCACGCCGACCTCGACGGCCCCCGGGTGCCGATCGGCGGCCCGCTCGACGCCATGCGCAGCTACGTCCTCGACGCCCGGCTGTGCCCCGTCCCGCCCGGCGTCCCGGGAGAGCTGTACATCGCCGGTGCCGGGCTGGCCCGCGGCTACCTGAACCGGCCGGCGCTGACCGCCGAGCGGTTCGTCGCCTGCCCGTACGCGCCCGGAGAGCGGATGTACCGCACCGGCGACCTGGTGCGGCTGCGCGCCGACGGCGCCGTGGAGTTCCTCGGCCGGATCGACGGCCAGGTCAAGCTGCGCGGCTTCCGGATCGAACTCGGCGAGATCGAGGCGGCGCTCTCCCGCCACCCCGCCGTGCGCCAGGTCATCGTGATCGCCCGTGAGGACCGCCCCGGCGACACCCGGCTGGTCGCCTACTGCACCGCCGACGCCTCGCTCACCCCGGCCGAGCTGCGCACCTTCGCCGGCACCACGCTGCCCGGCTACATGGTCCCCGCCGCCGTCGTCCTGCTCGACGCGCTGCCGCTCAACGCCAACGGCAAGGTCGACCGCCGGGCCCTGCCCGCCCCGGACGTCGCCGCCGACGGCACCGGCCGCGAGCCCCGCGACGAGCGCGAACGGGCACTGTGCGAGCTCTTCGGCGACCTGCTCGGCATCGACGACATCACCATCGACGACGACTTCTTCGCGCTCGGCGGCCACTCGCTGCTCGCCACCCGCCTCACCGGGCGGGCCCGCGCCGAACTCGGCATCGAACTCGCCATCGGCGACCTCTTCCAGGCCCCGACCGTCGCCGGGCTCACCGACCGGCTCGCCGACCGCGCGGCCGACGCGCCCGCCCCGGCCCGCCCGGCGCTGCGGCCCGGCCCCCGGCCCGACCGGGTGCCGCTCTCCTTCGCCCAGCGCCGCCTCTGGTTCCTCGCCCAGGCGGACGGCCCCGCCAGCACCTACAACGTGACCCTCGCGCTGCGGCTGCGCGGCCCGCTGGACCCCGCCGTCCTCGCGGACGCCCTCGGCGACACCGTCCGGCGGCACGAGGCCCTGCGCACCGTCTTCGGCGAGCAGGACGGCGTCCCGTACCAGCACGTCCTCGACGGGCCGACGGCCCCGCTGCTCACCGTCACGGACCGCCCGAGCGGCGAACTCGCCGGCCACACCTTCGACCTGGCCACCGACCTGCCCCTGCACGCCTACCTGCGGCCCGAGGGCCCGGACGAGCACGTCCTGGTCCTGGTCGTCCACCACATCGCCGGGGACGGCGCCTCGCTGGGCCCGCTCTACCGCGACCTCGCCGCGGCGTACCGGGCCCGCCTCGCCGGCGCCGCCCCGGAGTGGACGCCGCTGCCCGTCCAGTACGCCGACCACGCGCTCTGGCAGCACGCCCTGCTCGGCGACGAGCACGATCCCGAGAGCCTGGCCGCCCGCCAACTCGCCCACTGGCGGGACGCGCTGGCCGGCCTGCCCGACGAGCTGCCGCTGCCGCTCGACCGGCCCCGGCCCCCGGTCGCCAGCCACCGCGGGACCGTCCTCCCACTGGAGCTCGACGCCGAACTGCACGCACGCCTCGGCGAGCTCGCCGTCGAGCACGGGGTCACGCTGTTCATGGTCCTCCAGGCCGCCTACGCCACCCTGCTGCACCGCTTCGGCGCCGGCACCGACCTGCCGATCGGCACCCCGGTGGCCGGCCGCCTGGACGAGGCCGTCACCGACCTGGTCGGCTACTTCGCCAACACCCTGGTGCTGCGCACCGACCTCTCCGGCCGGCCGAGCTTCGCCGAACTGCTGCGTCGCGTCCGGGACACCGACCTCGCGGCCTACGAGCACCAGGACCTGCCGTTCGAGTCGCTGGTCGAGGAGCTGAACCCGGCCCGGTCGCTGGCCCGCCACCCCCTGTTCCAGGTGATGCTGGCCTTCTCCGGCACCCCCGAGGACGGGCCGGACCTGCCCGGCATCACCGTGACCGAGGAGCCGGTCGACTTCGGCACCGCGACCTTCGACCTCACCCTCAGCCTGGTCGAGCGGCTCGCCGCCGACGGCTCCCCGGCCGGGCTGAGCGGCGGCCTGGAGTACGTGACCGACCTGTTCGACCGGGAGACGGTCCGGCGGCTCGCCACCGCCCTGGAGCTGATCCTGCGCCAGGCGGTCGAGGACCCCGAACGCCCGGTCGGCGCCCTGGAGGTGCTCGGCGAGGCCGAGCGGGACGCTCTCGCCGCATGGAACGACACGGCGCTGCCGGACGCCGGCACGCCCTACCTGACGGTGTTCGAGGAGCAGGCCGCGCGCACCCCGGGGGCCGTCGCCCTGGTCTGCGGCCCCGAGTCGCTGACCTTCGCGGAGCTGAACGCCCGGGCCAACCGGCTGGCCCGGGCCCTCGTCGACGGGGGCGCCGGACCGGACAGCGTGGTCGCCCTCGCCCTGCCGCGCTCGGTGGAGTCGGTGGTCGCCGCGCTGGCGACGCTGAAGGCCGGCGCGGCCTTCCTGCCCCTGGACCCGGAGTACCCGGCGGAGCGGATCGTCCACATGCTGGCCGACTCCGCCCCGGCGGTCGTGCTCACCGACGACCGCTGGCCGCTCGCCGAGTCGCTGGACGGACACACCGTGCTGCCCGTCGACGAGGAGCTGTGGGCCTTCCACGACGCCCACGACCTGCCCGGCACCACCGACCCGGGGCACGCCGCGTACGTCATCTACACCTCCGGCTCCACCGGCAGGCCCAAGGGCGTCGTGGTCTCGCGCGGCAACTTCGCCAATCTGCTGGCCTTCCACCGCGCCGAGACCGTGGCCGCCGCCGAGCGCGCCCGGCCGGGCCGCCGGCTGACGGTCGCGCTCACCGCCTCGCTGTCCTTCGACTCCTCCCTGGAGAACTACCTCTGGCTCGCGGCCGGGCACGAGCTGCACCTGATCGGCGACGACGTGCGCCGCGACGCCGCCGCGCTGGTGCGCCACATCGAGCGCACCGGGATCGACGTCCTCGACCTCACTCCCACCTACGCGGAGCAGCTGATCGAGGAGGGACTGCTCACCCGCTGCCCGCCGGCCCTGCTGCTGTTCGGCGGCGAGGCCGCCGGCCAAGCCCTGTGGACCACCCTGCGGGACACTCCGGACCTGATCGCGTACAACATGTACGGCCCGACCGAGTGCACCGTCGACGCCCTGTACCACCACCTCGCCGACAGCGAGCGCCCGTCGATCGGCCGCCCCCTCGGCAACCTCCGCGCCTACGTGCTGGACGGGCAGTTGAACCCGGTGCCGGCCGGGGTGGCGGGTGAGCTGTATCTGGCGGGTGCGGGTCTGGCCCGGGGGTACCTGAACCGGCCGGGGCTGACCGCCGAACGGTTCGTGGCCTGCCCGTTCGAAGCCGGCGGGAGGATGTACCGCACGGGCGACCTCGTGCGCCGCCGTCCGGACGGAGACCTGGATTACCTCGGCCGCACCGACCACCAGGTCAAGATCCGCGGCTTCCGGATCGAACTCGGCGAGATCGAGACCGTGCTGACCGCGCACCCCGAGGTGCTCCAGGCGGCGGTGCTTCCGTACGAGCAGGGCCCGGGCGGGGCGCGACTGATCGCCTACCTGGTCGGTGCCTCGTCGCTGGAGCCCGCCGAGCTGCGCGCCCGGGTCGCGGCCGAGCTGCCCGCCCACATGGTGCCGGCCGCCTTCGTCCGGCTGGACGCGCTGCCGCTCAACGCCAACGGCAAGCTGGACCGCACCGCCCTGCCGGCGCCGGACTTCACGGAGTCCGCGGTGGGCGGCCGGGCGGCGCGGACGGCGCAGGAGGAGATCCTCTGCGGGGTGTTCGCCGAGGTGCTCGGTGTCGAACGGGTGGGCGTCGACGACGACTTCTTCGCGCTCGGTGGTCATTCCCTGCTGGCGACGCGGTTGTTGAGCCGGGTGCGGTCGGTGCTGGGGGTGGAGCTGGGCGTGCGGGACGTGTTCGAGGCGCCGACGGTGGCGGGGCTCGCGGCCCGTTCGGGTGCGGCGGCCGGTCGGCCGGTGCTGTCGGGGGGTGTCGAGCGTCCGGAGCGGGTGCCGCTGTCGTTCGCGCAGCAGCGGTTGTGGCTGATCGACCGGATGGAGGGCCCCAGCGCGCTCTACAACGTGCCGGTCGCGCTGCGGCTGGGCGGTGAGCTGGACGTGGCGGCGCTGGAGGCGGCGCTGGGTGATGTGGTGGCGCGGCACGAGAGCCTGCGCACGCTCGTGGCCGAGGTGGACGGTGAGCCGTATCAGCGGATCCTGCCGCCCGAAGAGGCCCGGGTCGCCGTCGAACGCCGGGACTGCCCGGCCGACGCGCTGGCCGACGCCGTGGACGAGGAGTCCCGCCGCCCCTTCGACCTGGCGGCCGAACCCCCCTTCCGCGCGACCCTGCTGAGGACGGCCGAGGAGAGCCACGTGCTGCTCCTGGTGCTGCACCACATCGTCAGCGACGGCTGGTCGATGGGTCCGCTGCTGCGGGATCTGTCGACGGCGTACGCGGTGCGGTGCGGGGGCGAGGTGCCGGTGGTGGAGCCGCTGCCGGTGCAGTACGCGGACTACGCGCTCTGGCAGCGTCGGCTGCTGGGGGAGGAGTCGGACGAGAGCGGCCTGCTGTCGCGTCAACTCGACTACTGGCGTGAGGTCTTGACCGATCTCCCGGAGGAGTTGGCGTTGCCGGTGGATCGTGCGCGTGGTGCGGTGGCGTCGCATCGGGGTGACCGGGTGGTGCTGCCGTTGGGTGTGGAGCTGCATCGTGGGTTGGTGGGGTTGTCGCGTGTGCATCGGGTGACGTTGTTCATGGCGGTGCAGGCGGCGTTGGCGGCGTTGCTGACCCGGTTGGGTGCGGGGACGGATGTGCCGATCGGCACGGTGGTGGCGGGTCGTTCGGACGAGGCGTTGGACGAGTTGGTCGGGTTCTTCGTCAACACGTTGGTGCTGCGGACCGATACGGCGGGTGACCCGAGTTTCGCGGAGTTGCTGGGTCGGGTGCGGGAGTCGGATCTGGGGGCGTTCGGGCACCAGGATGTGCCGTTCGAGCGTCTGGTGGAGGAGCTGAACCCGGCGCGGTCGCTGGCCCGCCACCCCCTCTTCCAGGTGATGCTGGTCCTGCAGAGCAACGAGCAAGCCGAACTGGAGCTGCCCGGACTGCGCGTCGAGACCCTGCCGGCCGGGACCGGGGTGGCCAAGTTCGACCTCAACGTGATCATGGAGGAGGTCTTCGGCCCGGACGGCGAACCTGCCGGGATCGACTGCGCGATCGACTTCGCGACGGATCTGTTCGATCGGGAGACGGTGGAGTCGCTGGCGGTGCGGTTCGGGCGGTTGCTGCGGGCGGTGGTGGAGCGTCCGGAACTTCCGGTCGGGCGGGTGGAGTTGCTGGCGGAGGAGGAGCGGGCCGGGCTGGTGGGTGGCGGGTTCACGTCGCTGCCGTCGCGGGTGCCGTTGGTGCCGGCGGTGTTCGAGGCGCAGGTCGCGCGGACTCCGGAGGCGGTGGCGCTGGTGTGTGGCGCCGAGGCGTTGACTTTCGCCGAGTTGAATGTGCGGGCGAATCGGTTGGCGCATCGGCTGATCGCCGCGGGGGTGGGGCCGGAGTCGGGTGTGGCGTTGGCGCTGCCGCGTTCGGTGGAGTCGGTGGTGGGGTTGCTGGCGGTGTTGAAGGCCGGTGGTGTGTACCTCCCGCTGGACGCCGAGTACCCCGCCGACCGCACCGCCGACACCCTGGCGGACTCCCGTCCGTTGCTGGTGCTGACCGACCCGCGGTGGCCGCTGCCCGAGGTCCTGGCGGGCCTGCGAACGCTTGACGTCACCGAGGACGGCCCCGGCCCCGAGAGCGATCCGGCCCCCCGCGTCACCGCGCAGGACGCGGCGTATGTGATTCACACGTCGGGTTCGACGGGTCGTCCGAAGGGTGTGGTGGTGTCGCACGGGAGCCTGGCGGCTCTGTTGGCGGCGCATCGCGCGGGTGTGATGGCGGGTCGGGTGCGGTCGAGGGTGGCGTTGACGGCGTCGTTGTGCTTCGACGCGTCGTGGGATGGCGTGTTGTGGCTGGTGGCCGGGCATGAGCTGCACCTCGTCGGTGATGAGGTGCGCCGGGACGCGGCGGCGCTGGTGCGCCGTGTCCGCGAGTGCGGTATCGGGGTGTTGGAGGTGACGCCGTCCTTCGCCGAGCAGTTGGTGGAGGAGGGGTTGTTGGCCGAGTCGGCGCCGGGGCTGTTGCTGCTCGGTGGTGAGGCGGTGGGCCAGGCGCTGTGGACCGCCCTGCGGGAGGCGTCGGCGACGGAGGCGTACAACCTGTACGGGCCGACGGAGGCGACGGTGGACACGCTCGTCCACCCGCTGGCCGCGACGGAGCAGCCGGTGCTGGGCCGTACGGTCGCCGGGACGCATGCCTATGTGCTGGACGAGTGGTTGAACCCGGTGCCGGCGGGGGTGGCGGGTGAGCTGTATCTGGCGGGTGCGGGTCTGGCCCGGGGGTATCTGAACCGGCCGGGGCTGAGTGCGGAGCGGTTCGTGGCCTGCCCGTTCGTGTCCGGCGGGAGGATGTACCGCACGGGCGACCTGGTGCGTCGTTCCCGCGAGGGTGAGCTGGAGTACCTGGGCCGTACCGACCAGCAGGTCAAGATCCGCGGTTTCCGGATCGAACTCGGCGAGATCGAACAGGTGTTGGTCCGCCACGACGCCGTCCGCCAAGCGGTCGTCACCACCCGGGAGAGCGACGACGGCGACCGCCGGCTGGTGGCCTACTGCGCGGTGACCGAGCAGATCCCCGGGATCGCCCTTGACCTGCGGGAGTTCGTCGCCCGGGCACTGCCCGGCTACATGGTGCCGGCCGTCGTCGTCCCGCTCGACGCGCTGCCGCTCACCGGCAGCGGAAAGGTGGACCACCGGGCCCTGCCCGCACCGGACTTCGCGGAGTTCGCGGGTGGCCGGGCGGCGCGGACGGCGGCGGAGGAGATCCTCTGCGGGCTGTTCGCCGAGGTCCTGGGGATCGCCGGGGTCGGCATCGACGACGACTTCTTCGCGCTCGGTGGTCATTCCCTGCTGGCGACGCGGTTGTTGAGCCGGGTGCGGTCGGTGCTGGGGGTGGAGCTGGGGGTGCGGGACGTGTTCGAGGCGCCGACGGTGGCGGGGCTCGCGGCCCGTTCGGGTGCCGGCGCCGGTCGTCTGGTGCTGTCGGCGGAGGCGGAGCGTCCGGAGCGGGTGCCGCTGTCGTTCGCGCAGCAGCGGTTGTGGCTGATCGACCGGATGGAGGGCCCGAGCGGGCTGTACAACCTCCCCGTGCTGCTCCGCTTGGGCGGTGAGCTGGATGTGGCGGCGCTGGAGGCGGCGCTGGGTGATGTGGTGGCGCGGCACGAGAGCCTGCGCACGCTCGTGGCCGAGGTGGACGGCGAGCCGTACCAGCGGATCCTGCCGCCCGAAGAGGCGCGGATCGCCGTCGAGGTCCTGCCCGTGGGCACCGACCCCGAGAGCTGCGTCGACCGGCCGTTCGACCTGTCCGCCGACCTGCCCATGCGCGTCCAGGTGATTCCGGGCGGGTCCGACGGGGACCTGCTGGTGCTGGTGCTGCACCACATCGCCGGTGACGGCTGGTCGATGGGTCCGCTGCTGCGGGATCTGTCGACGGCGTACGCGGTGCGGTGCGGGGGCGAGGTGCCGGTGGTGGAGCCGCTGCCGGTGCAGTACGCGGACTACGCGCTCTGGCAGCGCGGGTTGTTGGGGGAGGAATCGGATTCCGGGAGTGTGGTTTCGCGTCAGTTGGATTACTGGCGCGGGGTGTTGGACGGCCTCCCGGAGGAGTTGGCGTTGCCGGTGGATCGTGCGCGTGGTGCGGTGGCGTCGCATCGGGGTGACCGGGTGGTGCTGCCGTTGGGTGTGGAGCTGCATCGTGGGTTGGTGGGGTTGTCGCGTGTGCATCGGGTGACGTTGTTCATGGCGGTGCAGGCGGCGTTGGCGGCGTTGTTGACCCGGTTGGGCGCGGGGACGGATGTGCCGATCGGCACGGTGGTGGCGGGTCGTTCGGACGAGGCGTTGGACGAGTTGGTCGGGTTCTTCGTCAACACGTTGGTGCTGCGGACCGATACGGCGGGTGACCCGAGTTTCGCGGAGTTGCTGGGTCGGGTGCGGGAGTCGGATCTGGGGGCGTTCGGGCACCAGGATGTGCCGTTCGAGCGTCTGGTGGAGGAGCTGAATCCGGCGCGGTCGCTGGCCCGCCACCCCCTCTTCCAGGTGATGCTGCTGCTGGAAGGCGACCGGACGGCCTCGGCGCCGCTGACCCTCGGCGCTCTGCCCGCCACCGTGCAGTCGACGGCCGGATCGGTGGCCAAGTTCGATCTGAGCATCGGCATGGGCGAGACCTTCGACGCGGACGGCGAACCTGCCGGGATCGACTGCGCGATCGACTTCGCGACGGATCTGTTCGATCGGGAGACGGTGGAGTCGCTGGCGGTGCGGTTCGGGCGGTTGCTGCGGGCGGTGGTGGAGCGTCCGGAACTTCCGGTGGGCCGGGTGGAGTTGCTGGCGGAGGAGGAGCGGGCCGGGCTGGTGGGTGGCGGGTTCACGTCGTTGCCGTCGCGGGTGCCGTTGGTGCCGGCGGTGTTCGAGGCGCAGGTCGCGCGGACTCCGGAGGCGGTGGCGCTGGTGTGTGGCGCCGAGGCGTTGACTTTCGCCGAGTTGAATGTGCGGGCGAATCGGTTGGCGCATCGGCTGATCGCCGCGGGGGTGGGGCCGGAGTCGGGTGTGGCGTTGGCGCTGCCGCGTTCGGTGGAGTCGGTGGTGGGGTTGCTGGCGGTGTTGAAGGCCGGTGGTGTGTACCTCCCGCTGGACGCCGAGTACCCCGCCGATCGCACCGCCCGTACGCTCGCCGACGCGCGGCCCGTCCTCGCCGTGACCGACGATCGCTGGCCGCACCCGGAGTTGCTGGCCGGGCTGACCGTGGTGGAGGCCGGTGATGTGGCCGGTCCGGAGTCGGACCCGGTCGCGCGGGCTTCGGCCGGGGACGCGGCGTATGTGATTCACACGTCGGGTTCGACGGGTCGTCCGAAGGGTGTGGTGGTGTCGCACGGGAGCCTGGCGGCTCTGTTGGCGGCGCATCGCTCGGGTGTGATGGCGGGTCGGGTGCGGTCGAGGGTGGCGTTGACGGCGTCGTTGTGCTTCGACGCGTCGTGGGATGGCGTGTTGTGGCTGGTGGCCGGGCATGAGCTGCACCTCGTCGGTGATGAGGTGCGCCGGGACGCTGCGGCGCTGGTGCGCCGTGTCCGCGAGTGCGGTATCGGGGTGTTGGAGGTGACGCCGTCCTTCGCGGAGCAGTTGGTGGAGGAGGGGTTGCTCGGCGGCTGCCCGCCGGAGTTGTTGCTGCTCGGTGGTGAGGCGGTGGGCCAGGCGCTGTGGACCGCGCTGCGGGAGGCGCCGGCGACGGAGGCGTACAACCTGTACGGGCCGACGGAGGCGACGGTGGACACGCTCGTCCACCCGCTGGCCGCGACGGAGCAGCCGGTGCTGGGCCGTACGGTCGCCGGGACGCATGCCTATGTGTTGGACGAGTGGTTGAACCCGGTGCCGGCGGGGGTGGCGGGTGAGCTGTATCTGGCGGGTGCGGGTCTGGCCCGGGGATATCTGAACCGGCCGGCTCTGACCGCGGAGCGGTTCGTGGCCTGCCCGTTCGTGTCCGGCGGGAGGATGTACCGCACGGGCGACCTGGTGCGCCGCTCCCGCGAGGGTGAGCTGGAGTACCTGGGCCGTACCGACCAGCAGGTCAAGATCCGTGGCTTCCGGATCGAACTCGGCGAGATCGAACAGGTCCTGAGGAGGCACCCCCAGGTGTCGGCGGCCGTCGTCCGCCCGGTCGAGGACCGGGCAGCGGGCACTCGTCTGGTCGCCTACGTGGTGGCCGACGGCCGGCTGGACCAGGCAGGTCTGCGGGCCTTCGCGGGCGGGTTCCTGCCCGGCTACATGGTGCCGGCCGCCGTCGTCCCGCTCGACGCGCTGCCGCTCACCGGCAGCGGCAAGCTCGACCACCGGGCCCTGCCCGCGCCGGACTTCGCCGAACTCGCCGGGGGCCGCGCGCCGCGCACCGAACAGGAGCGGGTCCTCTGCGGGCTGTTCGCCGAGGTCCTGGGGATCGCCGGGGTCGGCATCGACGACGACTTCTTCGCGCTCGGCGGTCACTCCCTGCTCGCGATGAAGCTGCTCGCCCGGATCCGCGCCGCCCTCGGCGCCGACCTCGGGATGCGCGCGCTGTTCGAGGCCCCGACCGTCGCCGGACTGGCCGCCCGGCTCGGTGCCGGGCCGGCCGCCGACGCCCTGGACGTGCTGCTGCCGCTGCGCACCGGTGGCGGCCTGGCCCCGCTGTTCTGCGTCCACCCGGCCGCCGGCATCAGCTGGGTCTACTCCGGCCTGCTGCCGCACCTCGGCGCCGACCGGCCGGTCTACGGTCTGCAGGCCCGCGGTCTGCGCGGGGAGGCACCGGCGAGCGTCGCCGAGATCGCCGAGGACTACGTGCGGCAGATCCGGGCGGTGTGGCCGTCCGGCCCGTACCACCTGCTCGGCTGGTCCTTCGGGGCGGTGGTCGCGCAGGAGATGGCCGTCCGGCTCCAGGCCGAGGGCGCACAGGTCGGTGTGCTCGCCCTGCTCGACGGCGCACCGGTCACCGACCACGGTCCGGCGGCCGCCGACGGGCCGGAGGAGGACGAACCCGTCGACACCCTGGCCGAGTTGCTGCTGTCACTGGGCTACGACCCGGAGGCCGGGCGCGGCCAGGCCGAGCTGGCCACCGTCCTGGGGGAGGCCGCCGCCGAGCTGCCCGGAGTGTTCGAGCGGCACCGCAAACTCATGGCCGAGCACGTGCCCGGCCGCTACCGGGGCGACGCCGTCTTCTTCGGCGCGACCCTCGACAAGCCTGCCGACTGGCCCTACGAGCGGTCCTGGCGGCCGTACCTGGACGGCCGGATCGAGCCCCACCGCCTCGCCTGCGCGCACGGCGAGCTGACCCGTCCGGAACCCCTCGCACGGATCGCCTCCGTGCTCGCCGAGAAGCTTGGAGAGTGACCCGCGATGTCCGTCACCACCCCCGCCGTGGCTCCGCCGGAGCCGTCCCGCAGCCGCTGGGGGCTGTGGGCCCAGGCCGACTTCCGTCGGCTCTGGATCGGTGAGACCACCAGCGGTCTCGGTACGGCGGTCGGCAACGTGGCGCTGGCCCTGGTGGCCGTCGTCACCCTGCACGCCAGCCCGCTCGCGGTCGGCCTGCTGACCGCCTCGGCCTGGCTGCCCTGGCTCTTCCTCGGGCTGCCGGCCGGTGCCTGGGTGGACCGTTGGCGCAAGCTGCGGGTGATGCTGGTCTGCGACCTGCTGCTGCTCGTCCTGTTCGTCAGCGTGCCGGTGGCCGGCTGGCTCGGTGTGCTGACCATGGCCCAACTGGTGCTGGTGGCCCTGCTGACCGGCGGGGTGAAGGTGTTCTTCTCCACCGCGTACGGGGCGGTGCTCCCGTCGCTGGTGGCCAAGGAGGACGTGCTGGAGGCGAACGTCAAGCTGCGCTCCGGGGAGTCGGCGGTGGAGATCGCCGGGCCCGGTGCGGCCGGCCTGCTGTCGCAGGTCTTCGGTGCGACCAGCGGCCTGCTCGCCGACGCGGTGAGCTACCTCGTCTCGGCGGTCTGCGTGGCCCGGATCACCGTGGTGGAGCAGCCTCCGCCGCCGTCGCAGCGGCGGGGCATCCTGAAGGAGATCGGCGAGGGCGTGGGCTTCCTGGCCCGCGACCCGTACCTGCGGACGCTGGCCTGCTTCGGGGCGGTCGGCAACCTCGGGCTGAACGGCATCCAGGCCGTCCAGACGGTCTTCCTGGTGCGCAGCGTCGGCATCGGATCCGGCGAGGTGGGCCTGGTGTTCGCGGTGGTGAGCATCGGCGGGCTGGCCGGCGCGGCGGTGGCCGGGCGGCTGGCCGGGCGGCTGGGCAGCGCCCGCGGGCTGCTGCTGTGCGAGCTGGTGGTCGCGCCCTTCATCTTCCTGCTGCCGATGGCCGGCGACCAACTGCCGCTCGCGGTCAGCGCGCTCGCGTGGTCGGTGGCCGTCTGCGGCGTCGTGGCCGGGAACGTGCTGGCCGGCAGCTTCTACCAGTCCTACTGCCCGCCCGCGATGATCGGGCGGATCAGGGCCAGCGCCTCGACCGTCAACTACAGCGCGATCCCCCTCGGCGCCCTGCTCGGCGGCTGGCTCGGTGAGGTGCTGGGCCCGCGCACCACGATCTGGATCATGGCGGGCGTGCTGCTGTCCGCGGGCGCCGTGCTGCTGGCGAGCCCGTTGCGCGGAATGCGCGACTTCCCGTCGCGCCCCGAGCACGACGACCACCGCGCCCAGGACGCGCGGCCCGAGCCCGCCGCCTGATCCCGCCGCCTGACCCCGCACACCCCGCCCCGACCGCCCGAACCCTCACCCCGGAGCCCCCTGATGACCCGCACCGCCCGCCCGCGCCACTACCTGATGTGCCGTCCGACCCATTTCGAGGTCACCTACGCGATCAACCCGTGGATGGACCCGGCGAAGCCGGTCGACACCGGGCTCGCCGTGGCGCAGTGGGAGCGGCTGTACGCGCTCTACCAGGAGCTCGGCCACCGGGTCGACCTGATCGACCCGATCCAGGGCCTGCCCGACATGGTCTACGCCGCCAACGGCGCCACCGTGGTGGACGGCAAGGTGCTCGGCGCCCGCTTCCGCAACGCCGAACGGGCCGCCGAGGGCCCCGCCTACCTGGAGTGGTTCCGCGCCCGGGGCTTCGAGACGCGCGATCCGGAGCACGTCAACGAGGGCGAGGGGGACCTGCTGCTGACCGCGAGCTCCGTACTGGCCGGGCGGGGCTTCCGCAGCGTGGCCGACGGGCACGCGGAGGCTGAGGAGTTCTTCGGGCGCCCGGTGATCGGCCTGGAGCTGATCGACCCGCGCTACTACCACCTGGACACCGCGCTGGCCGTGCTGGACGGCGACGAGATCATGTACAACCCGGAGGCCTTCTCGGCCGGCAGCCGTGCCGTCCTGCGCCGGCTGTTCCCCGACGCCCTGCTGGTGGACGGCGCCGACGCGGCGGTGTTCGGCCTCAACGCGGTGAGCGACGGCCTGCACGTGGTGCTGCCGGAGGCGGCCGTCGGCCTGGCCGCGCGGCTGCGGGAGCGCGGCTTCCAGCCGATCGGGATGGACCTCAGCGAGCTGCTCAAGGGCGGTGGCAGCATCAAGTGCTGCACCCTGGAGATCCGCGCGGCGGCCTGAACGGCGGCCTCGACGGGTGGCAGTGATCACCGGTGCTCGGTTGTAGATCCGCCGTTGAACGCCCCCGGCCAGACTGGTGGCACACCACGACGGAAGCCCTTCCCCCAGGGAAGCGAGCCAAGGGAGCACCAGAGATGACGCAGCGTCCGGCCACCGCCCCCGTCCGCCTCCGCCTGTTCACGGTCGGTCTCGGGGTGGCCGTCGCCCTGGGTGCCGGTCTCTGCGCCACGACCGCCGTGGCGGAGACGGCCGGCACCGGGACGGCGACGGTGGTGAGCGGCGGCGCGACGCCGACGCCCACCCCCGCCCAGCCCAGCCCCACCGGCACCGTCCACGGCAGCACCGGCGACTGGAACAGCACCGGCTCCTGACCGCACGGGCTCCTGACCGCGACAAAAGAGCGGCAGGATCGATTCTTCAGCAGCTGGTCGTCAGCTCGTCAGCGGCCCGGCCCGCAGCTCGTCACCGGAGCGCCCGACGCCCCCCGGCCACCGCCCCGACGCCCATCCGGGACGGACGCAGCCGTAGCAGCCGCAGCCGTCGAAGCAGCCGTAGCGGCCGAAGGGTTCGAACCCTCCCCCCGGGGCAGCAGCCCCGCCACCTCCTCCGCCTCCGGCAGCCCCAGCCGCACGAAGATCCGGTGCGCCTCCCGCAGCCGGCCCCACGCCTCGGCCTCCCGCCCGAGGTCCGCCAGCGTCCGGCCCAGCACCACCAGCGCCTGGCCCTGGTCCCGCTCGGCCCCCAGCTCCTCGCACAGCGTCAGCGCCTGCCCGGCGTGCTCCAGCGCCTCGTCCGTCCGGCCCAGCGAGCGCAGACTGTCCGCCATCCGGTAGCGGGCGTGCGCCGCCCGGGCCCGCAGCCCGGCCGCCGAGGCCACCGCCAGGCACTCGCCGAACCAGGTGACGGCCTCCTCGTGCCGCCCCAGCCCGTGCAGTGCCAGCCCCAGCACGTACAGCGTGTACGCCCGGCCGGGATCGTCGTGCCGGGTCCGCAGCTCGGCCAGCGCCTCGTGGCAGATCGGCACGGCCTCGGCGGCCCGCCCGCTGCGCACCCGGGCCAGCGCGGCGTTCACCGTCGTCACCAGCGCCCCGGAGCGGTGGCCGAGTTCGCGCGCCAGCAGCAGCGCCTCGTCGTAGTGCCCGACGGCCTCGTCGTAGCGGCTGAGGAACTGGCAGACCAGGCCCAGGTCGTTCAGCGCCTGGCGCAGGATCACCGTGTCGCCCGCCGAGCGGGAGGCGGCCACCGCCAGCCGGGAGGCCGCCTCGGCCTCCTCCAGCCGGGTAGCGGCCAGGGCGACGTTGCCGCGGAGGAAGTGCGCCCGACCAGCTGCCCGGTGGTCGGTGTGGTGGTCCGCGGCGGCGGCCAGGGCCTCCGCCGTACTGGCGAGCTGGCGGCTGGGCGGGGCGAGGACGAACGGCGTGAGCGCGATCAGCAGGTCGATCGCGGCGCGCAGCGGGTCCGGTGCCGCGCCGTCGGCCGGGGCCGGCGCGGTGTCGTCCGCGACGGTCCAGCCCGCCACCTGGGCGGCGAGCGCGATCGCCCCGGAACCCTCCGCCTCGGCCCAGGCCCGGGCGCCGTCCGGGCCGCCGAGGTCCACGCCCGCGCTGCGGGCCGGCCCGAGCGCACCGGCGGCCGGATCTCCCGGGACGGCGTGCTGGAAGGCCGCGCACGCGGTGGCCAACAGGTGGTCCAGCAGTCGGTCACGGGCCTCCACGGCCGCGCCCGGGTGGTCCGGGCGCCGCCGGGCGAAGGCGCGCAGCAGGTCGTGGTAGCGGTAGCGGCCGGGGAACGGCGACTCCATCATCGCCACGTCCACCAGGGACTCCAGCAGGTCCTCGGCGTCGTACTCGTCCAGGTCCAGCAGGGCGGCCGCGGCGGGCAGCCCGATGTCCGGGCCGTCCACCGAGGCGGCCAACCGGAACGCCCGGGCCTGGGCGGGCGTCAACTGGCGGTAGCTCAGTTCGAAGGCGGCCTCCACCGCCAGGTCGCCGATGCGCAGCTCGTCGATCCGCCGCCGTTCGACCGCCAGCCGGCGGCCCAGCGTCTGGACCGTCCAGCTCGGCCGGGCCGCCAGCCGGGCCGCCACGATCCGCACCGCGAGCGGCAGGTGGCCGCAGACGAGCAGCAGCTCCCGGGCGGCCTCCGGTTCGGCGGCCAGCCGCTCGGCGCCGATCGTGCGGCCCAGCAGTTCGAGCGCCTCCGCCGGCTCGAACACGCCGAGGTCGGCCTGGACGGACGCGGGCAGGCCCGAGAGCCGGGTACGGCTGGTGGTGAGCACGGCGCAGCCGACCGCGCCCGGCAGCAAGGGCCTGATCTGCGCGGTGTCGTGGACGTTGTCGAGCACCAGCAGCAGCCGCCGGCCGTCGACCACCGAGCGGAACAGCGCCGAGCGGGCGTCCAGCCCGTCGGGCACCCCGTCGGCCGGCACGCCGAGCGCCACCAGGAAGCTGCTGAGCACCGCCTCCGGGTCGGCCGGGGTGGTGTCGGCGCCCCGCAGGTCGACGTAGAGCTGCCCGTCGGGGTAGGCGTCGCGGGCCCGGTGGGCGACGTGCAGGGCCAGCGCGGTCTTGCCGACCCCTCCCATGCCGACCACGGTCGCGATCACCAGCGCCTGCTGGTCCGGGGCGCCGAGGGCCGCGCCCAGCCGCTCGACCAGGACGGTTCGGCCGGTGAAGTCCGCCGCGTCGGGCGGCAGCTGGGCAGGTCGGGGCGACGCCGTGCCGGTGCCGGCGGGCGCGGCGGGCGCACCGGCCGCCGCGGGGCCGTCCGGCGGATCCTGCGCCTCGGGCCCGGGCCCGGCCGGCTTCACCGGGCCGGAGAGCGGCGCCGCGGCCGGCGCCGGGGCGGCGAGCGACAGGTCGCCCTCCAGGATCCGCCGGTGCAGCTGGTCCAGGTCGGCCCCGGGCTCCACCCCCAGCTCGTCCAGGAACAACTGACGCGCGTTCCGGTACACCGCCAGCGCGTCCGCCTGCCGCCCGGCCTGGTACAGCGCGCGCATCAGCAGCCCGTACGCCCGCTCGTGCAGCGGGTGCTCGGTGGTCAGCGCGGTCAGCTCCGGGATGCACCGGGAGAAGCGGCCCAGCGTCAGATCCAGGGCGATCCGTTCCTCCAACAGGGTCAGCCGGAGCTCCTGCAACCGCTGGCGCTGCCGCTGCGCGAACGGGCCGGGGATGCCGGCCAGCGGCTCGCCCTGCCACAGCTCCAGCGCCTGGTTCAGCAGGTCACGGGCCTGCTGCGGCTGTCCGGAGGCCGCCGTGCGCTCGGCCTGCGCCGCCAGTTCCTCGACCTGCGCCGCGTCCACCGAGTGCTTGGGCAGCACCAGTCGGTAGCCGTCCCCGACCGAGGTCAGCACGGTCGGCGCGTCCGGCTCGTCGCCGTGCAGGATCTTGCGCCACCGCCAGGCGTACGTCCGCACCGTCGTCACCGCGGTGCTCGGCGGCTCCTCACCCCACAGGGCGTCGATCAGGTCCGTGGCGCTCGCGCCGTGCCCCGGCCGGAGCAGCAGCACCGCCAGCATCGCCTGCTGCTGGGGACTGCCGACCTTCAGCGCGGTCGTGCCGCGCTGCGCTCTCATCAACCCCAGCACCGAGAACCGGAAATCACTCATTCGTGCACCTGCCCGCTTCATGTGCCCGCCCCCGCCCACGCACGCGTCTGCCCCCCGATTGATGAGTCCCTATCAACCCACGCCAGCCGGTGGGCTGTCGAGAGATCATCGACCCCGTAGTGATCCGGTGTTGATCGCCCACCGTCACAATCACTGGTGTGGCCCCAGCCGTCGGCCCGGTACGACCCGCCGGGCCCGCCACACCCCCCGGGTGCCGCCGCCCGGGCGACCACCACGTTTCTCGGAGGCCGACGCCAGTGAACACCGACCTGCTCTACCGGTTGCTCGACGTCGACCCGGTCGCCGGACCGGTCGAACTGCTCCACCGCGCCCGCGGCGCCCGCGACCTCCCCTACCTGGTGCTCGCCGCGCTCGTCCGGGAGGACGTCCGGATGGGCGAGCACGCCCGCGCCGAACTCCAGCGCGCCCGCGACCGGGCCGACTGTTACGCCCGGCTCGCCCGCGACCTCGCCGACGCCACCGGGGTGCGCCCGATCCGCGACCTCCCGCTGGCCGGCTACTACCCGTCCGACCTGCCCCGGCCGCTGGGCGAGCTCACCCTCGTCAGCCCCACCGAGGCCGCGCTCTGGCAGGCCGTCAGCAGACTCGTCACCCAACACCCGGTGGAGTCCGTGGAGGTCACCCTGCTCGGCGAGCGCCCCCGGCACACCTCCGTCACCCTGCGCTGGCCGGCCGAGGACCCGCTGCTCGACCCGTGGTACCAGGTCCGGCTCGGAACCGCCGCGCTCACCGGCGACCTCGCCACCGTCCCGGTCCGGCCCTACCTGGCGGCCGACGACCACGTCGAGTGCCTGATCGCCCTCGCGGAGGAGGGGCTCGGCCGCCCCTTCCGAGTGGGCGACGTGATCGACGTGGCCCGCCTGGCCCGGCAGTCCTACGAACCCGTCGAGACCGCCGCCGTGGTCGCCGCCTACCGGCTCGCCCCGGAGGCCGTCGCACTGCTCGACCTCGCCGCCGAACACGTGCCGCTGGGCTCCCTGGGGGGCGTGCGCACCGTCCTGGAAGCCGAGGTCGCCCCCGAACTCCGCCGCCGCGAAGCCCTCGCCCGCCCGCTCCACCCGCGGCACGGCACCCTGCTGCGCCGCACCGTCATCCGGCACCAGTGGGACGAGGCCCGCCTCCTCCCGGCCGGACCCGCCACCCTGCTGCTCACCCCGGTCGCCGACTTCCTCCTCGCCCCGGAGGGCGTCCGTCCGACGGCCCCCGCCCGCGCCGCCGCCCTCACCGCCCTGCGAGCCTGGGACACCACCGCCCCCGACACCCCGGACGGCACCCCCCGCGCCCGCCTCCCGGAGTCCAGACACGGCTGAACACGACCGATCCCCGGGCCGCCCCCTCCGACGACGGGTCAGCTCCTCGGGACGAGGGTGTTCTCGCTGCGCCGGCCGGCGGCGTAGTCGTCGATATTGCGGGTGGTGGCGTCGATGATCTGGCCGACGGCGGTGTGGGTGAAGTAGGCCTGGTGGCTGGTGACGAGGACCTGGGGGAAGGTGACGAGGCGGGCGAGGACGTCGTCGGTGATGCCCTCGATCGAGCGGTCGGTGAAGAAGACGCCGGTCTCCTCCTCGTAGACGTCGAGGCCGACGCCGGAGAGGCGGCCGGCGCGCAGGGTCTCGACGAGGGCGGCGCTGTCGATGAGGCCGCCGCGGCTGGAGTTGACGAGGATCGCGTCGTCCTTCATGCGGGCGAGGGCGGCGGCGTCGATGAGGTGGTGGGTGGCGGGCAGCAGGGGCACGTGGAGGCTCACCAGGTCGGCGCGGGAGAGCAGTTCGGGCAGTTCGGTGTAGTGCATGCCGAGGTCGAGGCAGGCCGGGTTCTGGGCGATGTCCCAGCCGAGGAGTTCGGTGCCGAAGCCGGCGGCGATGCGGGTGAAGCATTCGCCGATCTTGCCGGTGCCGATGACGCCGATGGTCATGCCGTGGATGTCGCGGCCGAGGAGGCCGTCGAGGCGGAAGTCGAACTCGCGGGAGCGGCTGGCGGCGCGGGTGAGGCGGCGGTTGACGGCCAGGGCCAGGGCCCAAGCGTGTTCGGCTACCGAGTATGGGCTGTAGGAGGAGACCCGGGCGACGGTGAGGCCGAGGTCGGCGGCGGCGTCGAGGTCGATGTTGTTGAAGCCGGTGGAGCGTTGGGCGATGAGTTCGGTGCCGCCGGCGGCGAGGACGGTGAGGGTCTCGGCGTCGAGGACGGCGTTGACGCTGCTGCTGACGGCCGGGTAGCCGGCGGCGAGCGGGGCGGTGTCGCGGTTGAGGAACATGCTCAGGCAGCGCAGCCCGTGCCGGCCGGCGAAGGCCTGTTCCAGCAGCGGCCGTTCGTCGGCCTGCACCCCGTACGCGAGGATCTCCATCGGTTGCCCTTCCGTCAGTGGTCCGCTCCACCGGTCACGCTAGCGGGGCCGTCGCGGGGGCGCCCGTCGGACGCGCGAGGGCCCGGACCGGTAGCGGTCCGGGCCCTCGGCGGGGCGGGAGAGGTCAGATGACCGTCTCCGCCTCCAGGTAGCGCTCCTGCGGGACGGTCTTCAGCTCGGCGACAGCCTCGGCGATCGGCACCAGGTTGATGTCGGTGCCCTGCAGCGCGGTGATGTGCCCGAACGCGCCCTTGTGGACGGCCTCGACGGCGTGCCAGCCGAAGCGGGTGGCGAGCACCCGGTCGTACGCGGTCGGGGTGCCGCCGCGCTGGGTGTGGCCGAGGATCACCGGGCGGGCCTCCTTGCCGAGCCGGTGCTCCAGCTCGCGGGAGAGCTGGGTGGCGATGCCGGTGAACCGCTCGTGGCCGTAGATGTCCTTGGTGCCCTCTTCCCAGTGCATGGTGCCGGGCTCGGGCTTGGCGCCCTCGGCGCAGACCACGATGGCGAACTTCTTCTGCCGGTCGAAGCGTTCGCGGACGACGGCGGTCAGCTTGTCGATGTGGAACGGCCGCTCCGGGACGACGATGGCGTGCGCGCCGGCCGCCATGCCCGCGTTGAGCGCGATCCAGCCGGTGTGCCGGCCCATGACCTCGACGACCATGACCCGCTGGTGGGATTCGGCGGTGGTCTTCAGCCGGTCCAGCGCCTCGGTGGCGACCGAGACGGCGGTGTCGAAGCCGAAGGTGACGTCGGTGGAGGCGATGTCGTTGTCGATGGTCTTCGGGACCCCGACCACCGGCAGTCCGGCGTCGCTCATCAGCTTGGCGGCCTTGAGGGTGCCCTCGCCGCCGATCGGGATCACCGCGTCGATGCCGAGGTCGGCGCACAGTCGCTTGGCGCGCTCGACGCCGTCGCGCAGGTGGCTGGGCTGGACCCGGGACGAGCCGAGGATCGTGCCGCCCTGGGCCAGGATGCCGCTCACCGAGTCGAGGGTGAGCGGCCGGTGGACGCCCTCCAGGAGACCGCGCCAGCCGTCCTGGAAACCGATGATCTCGTCGCCGTGGTCGACCACCCCCCGGTGGACCACGGAACGGATCACCGCGTTCAGGCCGGGGCAGTCACCGCCGCTGGTCAGCACTCCGATACGCATTAGCTTTGCAACTCCCGAGCAGAACCGAGGAACGGCCGGACTACAGGCTGGGACGACGAGCCGTCACCGTAGCGGGGCGCTCCCACGCCGGAGTGGCGGGGAGGTGGCCGCGGGGTGAAGGACCGGCCGATCCGGACAGAACGCCCGAAAACGGCCGCGAAGTCGAGCATACGGCCCCTGGTCCGGCCGGGCAGGAGCCGACGCGGGAGCGGCGCCGTCGGCGCCCCCGCGCGGAAGTGCAGCCTGCTGCCGAGGAGGGTGTGCAGTAGGCAGCCCCATTGTGGTACGTCCGGGGCCGCCCCTGAACCGGGTGACCGCATCGCGGGCACCCGGGCTTCGGGGCGGGCGGACGTACTACGCGGGGCGCGTCGTGGCGGCGATGCGCTCGGCGCGCAGCGCGTCGTACCAGGTGGTGTCCGCCGGCGGCAGGGCGTTGACGTCCAGTGCCAGCTTGATCAGCATGTCGGCCACGGCGGGGTTGCGGGCCAGCACCGGGCCGTGCAGGTAGGTGCCGAACACGGTGTCCCGCCAGGCGCCCTCGGTGCCGTCGCCGGTGCCGTTGCCCCGGCCCGCGACCACGGTGGCCAGCGGCTGGACGCCCTGGCCGAGGTGGGTGACGCCCTGGTGGTTCTCGAAGCCGGTCAGCTGCGGCAGGCCGAGGCGCGGGTCGACGTCGGCGAGGACGTCGCCGACGCAGCGGGCGCCGTCGCCGCGGGTGGTCCAGACGTCGAGCAGGCCGAGGCCCGGCTCGCGCTCGCCGAGGTCGTTGACGAACTCGTGGCCCATGATCTGGAAGCCCGCGCAGACGCCGAAGATGATCGCGCCGTTCTCGGAGGCCCGGATCAGGCCGGTGTCGTTGCGCAGCCGCTCGGCGGCGAGCCGCTGCGGACGGTCCTCGCCGCCGCCGATCAGGTAGATGTCGCCGCTGGTGGGGACCGCCTGGTCGGAGCGGACGTCGATCCGGGTCACGTTGAGATGGCGCTGGCGGGCCCGGCGCTCCACGACCAGGGCGTTGCCGCGGTCGCCGTAGGTGCTGAGCAGGTCCGGGTAGACCCAGACCACGCGCAGGCTGCTCTCACTCATCCTCGAAGGCCTTCCGTCACGATCAGATGGGGCTGCAGGCGCGGCATCAGCCGGCCACGACCTTCCGCAGCTGCTGGAAGGCGGTGTAGTTGGCGATGGCCTCGATCCGGCCGGGCGGGGCCATCCGGACGGCCTGCTCCAGCGTGTCCACCACGTGGAACTGCAGTCCGGCGACCTCCAGGCGGACGGCCAGGTCCAGCTTGCGCTGCCCCATCACGAACACCGGGTGCCCGGCGAGGCGCTCGTAGTCGACGTCCCACAGCCAGGAGGTGTCCGTGCCGTCGGCGTCGAGCGCGTTGACGGAGAGGATCACCGGTGCGGGCGGGCCGTCGATCAGCGAGAAGGTCTCCAGCCAGCCGGCCGGGTTCTTGGCCAGCAGCAGCCGGATGTCCCGGCCCTGGTACTGGACCACGTCGTAGCGGCCGGCGACGGCCGTGACCGAGCGCATCCGCTCCAGCGCGACCTGCGGGGAGACGCCGAACACGGCGGCGACGGCGGCCGAACTGGTGGCGTTGGCCAGGTTGGCCCGGCCGGGCAGCTGGAGCTGGATCGGCCAGGCGCCGCGCTGCGGGTCGATCACGTGGGTGCCCTGGAGCGCCCAGTGCGGGTTGGGGCGCCGGAAGCCGCACTCCTGGCAGAACCAGTCGTCGCCGGGGCGCTGCATCACACCGCCGCAGGCGGGGCAGGACCAGGCGTCCTCCTTCCAGGCCTGCCCGGCGGCCACCCAGACCACCTTCTTGCAGGACGAGGCGGCCCAGGTCACCAGCGGGTCGTCCGCGTTGGCGATGACCACGGCCTCGGTGTCCTGGAGGCCCTCGCGCCACTTCTCGGCCATCATCCGGGTCTCGGCGGCGCGGTCGAGCTGGTCGCGGGAGAGGTTGAGCAGGGCGATCGCCTTGGGGCGGGTGTCGCGGGCGACGCCCGCCAGGTACTTCTCGTCGACCTCGATCACGCCGAAGCGGGCGTCCGAGCCGCCGGCCAGGGCGGAGGTGATGCCGGCCGGCATGTTGGCGCCCAGGGCGTTGGAGACCACCGGGCCGGCGGCGCGCAGCGCCTCGGCGATCAGGCGGGTCGTGGTGGTCTTGCCGTTGGTGGCGCTGACCAGGACGACGTCGAGGTGGTCGGCGAGGGTGGCGAGCAGGTCGGGGTCGAGCCTCAGGGCGACCTTGCCGCCGATCACCGAGCCGCTTCCGCGTCCGGCCTTGCGGGACACGGCGGCAGCGACCCGACCGGCCGTGACCGCGATCTTGGCGCGGGCCGGCAGCGAGGCGTCGCGTGCGCCTGTGGGCTCCGATTCGGTGCCTGCCATGCTCAGTGGTTCCTCCTTGCTGCGGCACCACCCGGGTCCGGATTAACGGGCCGTCGGGCGGCGGGGACGGGGCCAGCCTACCGACTCCGCCGCCCGGCTCGACGATCCGGACCCCGGACAGCCTGCTGTGACGCGGCCGGAGGCGCCGCCCGGGGCGCCCTGACGGCTCGTCGGGGAAGACGGTGTACGGAGGGGGCCTTCGCCGCTTGGGACGCTCTCCGGGCCCTCGGGGTTCCCGGGTGAGGATGTGGTGAAGAAAAGATCAGCGGCCCGGGCGGGCGCAGGAGACCGGCTCGTCCGCGGCCAGCGTGGCGGTGATCACCAGGGTGCCGTCCTCGGCCCGGAAGTCCAGCGGCGCGGCCAGCCGGCGCATCGCGGCGATCAGCCCGGTGTTGGCGGCGTGGGTCACCGCGTACACCGTCGTGACACCGGCAGCCCTGGCCGCCGCCGACAGCTGCCGCAGCAGGGCCGGACCGAGTCCGCGCCGCTGCCACGCGTCCTCGACCAGCACCGCCAGCTCCGCCTCGTCGTCGTCCCACATCAGGTGCCCGAGGGCGACGATCCGCCCGTCGGCGGCCGTCGCGGCGAGGCTGTGGCCGTGCCGGGCGTCCAGCAGGTGGTCCAGGTAGCGGCCGGCGTCGCGGACGGGCCCGTGGTAGCGCAGCCGCAGCGAGGCGGGGGAGCAGCGGAGGTGCATCGCCAGGGCCGCGGCCCGGTCGGCCGGTCCGGCGGGGCGCAGCGTCAGTGCCGTCCCGTCCGCCAGCGTCAACCGGGACGGCGCCTCCCGGTCCGGCTCCGTCACGGCTCGCGGCCGGTCGACCGGGGGGTGCGGACGGGCGGGCCGCAACGGGCCCCCGGTGAGCGCGGGCAGCCGGGCGGCCTGGCCCTCGGGCGCCGCGCACCTGCGGTCGGACCTGCGGAATGGCCGGTGCCAGAGCCGTTCGGGGCGAGTGCGTGATGCCGTCATGCCGCCGACGCTACCGACGCCGCGCTTCCGGCCGGTTACGTGATCGTGAACGCAGGAATGACCTGGACGGTTCCGGAGCGTGACCGTGTTCGGGGGGCTCGGCCGGGCTCGGGCACCTGGGCGGCCGACCGGTCCGGGGCGATCGCCCGGCCCTGGCCGGAGAGTTGACCTGGACACGCTCACGGATGGCGCAGAATCCGGGAACGGGCGAGCCCCTTCGGATAGGGATGGCTCGGCTTTTCGCCGATCCCACCTCCCCCGAAGGGGCTCACATGTCCTTCCCGTCGTCCTTCCCGAAGAAGTCCGCCCTCGTGCGGCGGTCCGTACTGGGCGCGGCGTGCTGCGCACTGCTGCTGGCCGCGCCGATCGCCCTCGCCCAGCCGGCGGCCGCCGCCGACGGTCCCAAGACGCCCCAGGAGGCCGCCGCCTGCAAGGCTGTCGTCTCCACGCTGCTCGGCGGCTTCGGGTCGATGCTCGCGAACTCGGCGTGCGTCGTCCAGCCGAGCGACAGCTGAGCAGCGGCCGGGCGACGGCCGAGTGACGGCTGAGCGACCCGGCGGGCCGGGGCCGCCCGAGGGACCGCCTCAGGCCCCGGCCACCGCTGCCACCTGGTCGGCCGGGTCGCACGGCTGCGGTCGGGGGGTCAGGGGTGCGACGGGTCGTCGGGGAGGGTGAGGGTGGCGAGGGCGCCGCCGTCGGGGTGGTTGGTGAAGGTGAGGTCGGCGCCGATGACCCGGGCGTGGCCGGTGGCGATGGTGAGGCCGAGGCCGTGGCCGCGCCCGCGTTCGGGGGCGTTGGTGCGGAAGCGCTGGGGGCCGCGGGCGAGGAGGTCGTCGGGGTAGCCGGGGCCGTGGTCGCGGACGGTGATCCGATGGCCGTCGACGTGCAGCCGGATCGGCGCGGTGCCGTGCCGGTGGGCGTTGATCAGCAGGTTGCCGAGGATGCGGTCGAGGCGGCGCAGGTCGGTGCGGACCTGGCGGTCGGCGGCGACGTCCACGTCCACGTCGACCTCCAGGCCGGTGAGCGTGACGGTGCGGCGCACCGCTCGCTCCAGCGGTACGGGGGCGAAGTCCGGGATCTCGGCGTCGGCGTCGAGGCGGGAGACCTCCAGCAGGTCCTCGACCAGCGAGCGCAGGGCCTGCACCCGGTTCTGGACGAGCTGGGTGGGGCGGCCGGGCGGGAGCAGTTCGGCCGCGGTGACCAGGCCGGTGAGCGGGGTGCGCAGTTCGTGGGCGACGTCCGCCGTGAAGCGCTGCTCGTCCTCCAGCCGCTGGTGCAGGGTGCGGGACATCAGGTCGACGGCGGCGGCGAGGTCGGCGACCTCGTCCTTCCCGTCGACGAGCTCGCCGATCCGGGTGTCCGTCCGGCCGGCGGCGATGCCCCGGGCGGCCGTCGCCGCGGTGCGCAGCCGGCGGCTGATCCGGTCGGCGACCAGGACGCCGGCCAGCACGGTGGTGAAGACGGCGGCGACGACGGTGATCAGGATGATCCGGTCGAGGTCGGCGATCGCCTGCCGGTCCTGGGTGAAGTCCACCCGGACGGAGAGCACCCCGGTCTGGACCGGTCGGGCCGCCCACATCGACTCGCCCTGCGGACCGCCGGCGAGCAGCGAGCCCTCGCGGCCGTCGGCCGCGAGCGTCCGCAGCCCCTCGGGCAGCGCCGGGTCGTCCAGGGCGAACCGGTCGGTGACCTCGCCGCGCTTGTAGGTGTCCACGGCCGAGCCGAGCGCGGCGAGCGCGGCGGCGCGGGCCTGGTCCACGTGCTGACGGATCATCGCCTGGTGGACGAGCAGGCCGACGGCCACCGCCACCAGGACGGCGATGGCGGCGACGGCGGTGGCGATCTGACGGCGCAGGGTCATGCCGGACGCCGCAGCTTGTAGCCGAACCCGCGGACGGTCTCGATCCGGCCGGAGCCGATCTTGGCGCGCAGCCGCTGCACGTGGACGTCCACCACCCGGGTGTCGGCGCCCCAGTCGTAGTCCCAGACGCGTTCCAGCAGGGTGGAGCGCTCCAGCACGATGCCGGGCGCGGCGGTGAACTCCAGCAGCAGCCGCAGCTCGGTGGGGGTGAGCGGGACGAGGCGGCCGTCGACGCGCACCTCCATGCTGTCGGTGTCCACCTGCATGCCGTCGAAGCTGCGCAGCGCGGGGGAGGGGGCGTCCGCGGGCACGGCGGTGGCGGTGGCGGCGGTTGGCGCTGTGACGGGGACGGCGGGGTCCACCGGCTCCCCGGGCGGCGCGGGTTCGACCGGGACCACCCGCACCCGGCGCAGCACGGTGCGGATCCGGGCGACCAGCACGGCGCTCTCGAAGGGCTTGACGACGTAGTCGTCCGCCCCGGCCTCCAGGCCGGACACCACGTCGACCGGGTCGGTGCGGGCCGACATCATCAGGATCGGCAGCTGGCTCTCCTCCCGGATCCGGCGGCAGAGGCCGACCCCGTCGAGGAGCGGCAGCATGACGTCCAGCAGGAGGAGGTCGGGGCGCACGGCGTGGAAGGCCTCCAGGCCCTCCAGGCCGTCGGCGGCCGTGGTGACCGGGAAGCCGTAACGCTCCAGGGCCATCCGGGTGGCCTCCCGGATCACCTCGTCGTCCTCGACGAGCAGGATGTGCGGGTGGGCGGGCGCGGCTGCGGGGTTCATGGCTTCGCTTCCGAGGGAGCCGAGGGCGGGCGGATGGGGACCGGGACGGCCGTCCTCGGGGAGGAGACGCCCGCGCCGGCGCCCGGGCTGGGCGCGGAGGGCTTCGGCTGGAAGGGTGAGCCGCCGACACCGTTCGGGGCGACGGCGGGGCCGGCGGAGGGCGTGCTGGTGGGCGTCTGGGTGTTGCCGTTCGCGGCTCCGCCGGCCGGGCCGGCGATCGGGCCGGTGTCCTCGACCTTCCGCTCCAGCAGGCCGAGCCGGACGCCGTCCCACTGGTAGTGGCTGCTGGTCCGGACGAACGCGCCGGTCGGCTCGTAGAGCCACAGGTCGGATCCGACGGTCGCGGCGCTGAACCCCTTCAGCACCTCGACCTGGAGGATGGGCAGCAGCCGGTCGTCGGCCAGCAGGTAGACGTGCAGGACGACGGGCCCGGGGGTGGCGACGGCGACGACCAGTTCGTCCCGCCCGTCGCCGGTGAGGTCACGGAACTCGGGGCTGCGGACGTCGCAGGCGGGGCAGGAGTCCAGGGCGCGCCGCTCCTCCGGGCCCACCGTGGAGTCCTTGGCGAGGACGGTGCGGACGTCGACCGTCCTGATGTCGTGCCCGGGCACGGTCACGTCCGGGACGGGTTGCGGCGCGGCCTGCGTGGCGGCCCCGGCGCCGGTGGCCGGAGGGCGCGGCGGCGGAGAGGCCGCCAGGCCGGGCCAGAGCGGCTGGGCCACCAGCGGCGGTGCCACCGGCTGGGTGGAGCCGTGGTCCTGGAGCCCGCCGGGGGTGGCACGGCCGAGGGCCAGGGCCGCGAGCGTCACGAGGACGGCCAGGGCGGCGAAGGCCGCCACCGGCACGGCGACGGGCCGGCGGCGGGGTGGGGATGCTGCTGCCACGGTCGGTGCTCGTCCTCCTGGTCTGCGGCGATGCGCCGGTTCGTCCCCGCACCGGCCTCGGTGGTAGGTCGCGTGGACGGCGGTCGGTGGTTCCCGTCCCGCCGTCCCGGCCGTCGGATCGTTTCGGCTGTCGAACCGGCGCGGCGGCCGGGACGGCGGGACAGCGCGGCGGCTTCAGCCGGTCGCGCCGCCCGGACCGGCCAGGTCCGCCAGGACGATGATGTTGTCCGTCCAGTGCCCGTCCGAGCCGATCCGCCCGCCGCAGGTGATGAGCCTGAGAGCGGGTTCGGGAGTGTCACCGTAGACCGCTTCGGTCGGGAAGCGGTCCTTGGCGGCCTGAAGCAGCGAGCGGACCTTGAAGTCCACGGTGCTGCCGTCCGCGCGCCGCACCTGGATCAGGTCGCCCGGCCGCAGCTTCGGCACGCCGTGGAAGACCGCCGGGCCGTGCGCGGTGTCGTAGTGCCCGATGAGGACGGCGGGGCCGGCCTCCCCGGGCGTCGGCCCGTTGCGGTACCAGCCGACCTCGCCGGCGCGGTCGGCGGCCGGCACCTCGACCGTCCCGTCGGGGTTCAGCCCGAGGTCGGTCACCGGGGCGTCCACCCCGGCGGCCGGGACCAGCAGCCGGGTCGGCGCCGAAGCGGCGAACGGCTTCGGCGCACCGGCCGGGCTCCCGGCGCTCCCGGCCGTCCCGGTGGTTCCGGGGCCTCCCGAGGGCGCGGCCGCCGGGTTGTCGGTACTGCCGTGCACCGAGGGCTCGACCCGCACCACCGGGGTCTGCTGGCCGGACAACGCCACGGTGGTGCCCAGTACCAGGCAGGCCAGGCCCGCCGCACCGAACGCCGTCCGGCGCAGTGTGCCCGGGCCGGGGGAGGCCTTGCGGCGCCGCCGGCTGCGGCCACCGCGCGGGAGGCCGTGGCGGGCCGGCCCGTCGGCGCCGGGCGTGCTGTCGGGCTGCCCGCCGCCCGCCGGGGCCCCGGTACCCACCGGGCCCCCGGCGCCGCCTCCCCGCCCGGTCAAGGGCGGGGGAACGGCGCCGGGGTGCCCGGCGGACTCGGGGCCGGTGTCAGCCGCGCGCACCGGAGCGGCGGCGCAGCATCGCGAAGCCCAGCGCACCGGCGCCGACGGCCGCGACGGCCCCGCCGCCGGCCAGCATCAGGCCGTTGCTGTCGGTCTCGCCGGATCCGTCGCCGGCCTGGGCCGCGCCCTTGGGCACCTCACGGACCTGGGCCGTGCCGTCACTGGAGACCGCGGCGCCACCGGCGGAGGGCTTCGCGCTGGGCGTGGCAGTGGCGGTCTTGGCCGCGACCGACGGGGCGGCCGGGGCGGGCTGGCCCTGGCTGGGCGTCGCGGTGGGGGCGGCCGACACGCCGGCACCCGCAGCAGGCGCGGCGGACGGGGTCCCGTCGGCGAAGGCCTGACCGCCGGTGACGACGGTCAGCAGCGCGCCGCCGGTCAGGGCGCAGACGGCCAGCACGCGGCGGGCGGGGGAGCGGTGGGTACGGCTCCTGCTCATACGGTGTTCTCCTTCGTCATGGACGCCTCCCGGCCGGGGTGGCCGGTGCGTCGTCCATGACGGTAGGAGGGCCGTGTCGCGGTCCCCGGCCGGTCGTGTCACGGCCGCCCATCGGCTGCGTAACGAACCCCGGGGCCCGTTGCGGCCGGGTGGCGGCGCCGCCGGAGGGTTGGGGGCGCGCCGGCTGACGCCGCGTCGGGTCGTGGGGGTAACCCCCTCCCGGCCCGGGGGACCGCTCCATGGCCCGGGGCCGGGGGCCCGGCCACACTGGCTGCGGTTCGAACAGCGTGGCGGTAGGCCCCGGTTCAAGGGGTGGTGGGCGCCGGGAGCAGAGCGCCGGCCGACCGCGCGCCGCCGCACCGTGCACGTGATGCCGTCCCACCTCCAGCCGATCGGGGTCACCGATGACCAGTACCTCCGCCCGCGCCGCGACCGCCCCAGCCCCCGCCCCGACGAGCAGGAGGGGAGGGCGCGTCCGCTGGACCGTCGTCCTGCTGACCTCGCTCGCGATCGTCGGGTACGCCGTGGGGACGTACGCCCAGGCCGGCCTGCCCATCACCGCGTCGAAGGGCGGCGTGTCCGCCACCTACGCCGAGCGCCCGATGGCCGTCCAAGTCACCTTCTACGTCCACATCGTGACGGCCGCGCTCGCGCTGCTGGTCGGCCCGTTCCAGTTCTCCACCGCGCTGCGCCGGCGATCCCCCGCCGTCCACCGCTGGACCGGCCGCGTCTACGTCGTCGGGGTCGCGGTGGGGTCCCTGGCCGCGTTCGTCATGGCGTTCTTCAACTCCGCCGCCTTCAACGGTTTCTTCGGCTTCGGCGGGCTCGCCCTGCTCTGGGCCTGGACCACCTGGCGCGGCTACCGCGCCGCCCGCGACCGCGACCTGCCGGGCCACCGCGCCTGGATGATCCGCAGCTTCGCCCTCACCTACGCCGCCGTCACCCTCCGGTCCTGGCTCGGCGTCCTCATCCTCCTCCAGACGCTCACCGCCCAGGGGGCCGTCGACGGCGAGCGCTTCTTCGACAACGCCTACGCCGCCCTCCCGTTCCTCAGCTGGCTGCCCAACCTGATAGTCGCCGAATTCCTCATCCGCCGCCGGGGCCTGCCCGCCTACCGTCTCACTCCGGCCGGCCCGCGGTCCTGAGCCGGACGCGGCGGGCGGGCTCGCGGGAGGGGCGTCAAACCCCCTCCTGCGGACCGGTGTCGGGGAGCCCGCCGCGTCGCGTGGTCGCGCCGGCCGCAGTCAGCCGATGCGGGTGGGGGTGTCGAGGAGGGGGTGGCCGGTGGTGGCGAGGAGGGTGGTGAGGTCGGTGGGGGTGAGGGTGTGGGGGGCGCGGAGGTAGAGCTCGTCGACGGTGGTGCCGGGGAGGGGGTGGGGCTGGCGGGAGAGGACGGCGACGTGCTGGTCGGCCAGGGCGGTGTGGACACGGGCCAGGCCGTCGGGGGTGCTGCGGGCGGCGGTGCGGACGCGCCACAGGGCGGTCGGGGGCGCGGGGGAGTGGGGGTGGTGGCGCTGGGACCACCAGGTGTGGAAGAGGGCGGTGGCGAGGAGGGCGAGGGCGGCGGCGGCGAGGACCACCGGGCCGTCGGGGCCGCGGACGACGATCTTGGCGACCAGGTCGGCCGCGGTGACCGAGACGAAGACGGCGGCGAGTTCGACGCTGTCGCGGCGCCAGCGGTGGGTGCCGGCGCCGCGTCGTCGGGCCCGGGGGAGGGTGGGCGTCGGCTGCATGGTCGGGTGCTCCGTGTGCTCCGTCTGCTCCATGACAGCACCCTGCCCGACGGGTGTTTCCTGTCCACGAACCCGCCGTGACCTGGTGGTTAAGGCCGCCGGGCCCGCGTTACGGTCGCAGGTCCGCGGCCGCCGCCTTGACATCGGCGAGCAGGAGCTCCAGGTCGGCCTCGGTGGTGGCGGCGTTGAGCAGGCAGGCCCGGAGCATCTCGCGGTCGCCGAGACGGGCCCCGGTGACGAAGACCCGGCCGCGCCGCTGGACGGCGGCGGGGAGTTCGCGGTTGAGGGCGTCGACGGCGGCCTCGTCGTGCCCGGGGGTGCGGTGGCGGAACGCGACGATGGAGGTCTGGACCTCGGCCAGTAGCTCCAACTCCCCGTCGGCCTGGATCAGTTCGCCGAGGCGGCGGGCGAGGGTGGTGCAGCGGGCGATGTCCCGGGCGATGCCGTCGCGGCCCTTGTGGGCGATGGTGGCCCAGACCTTGAGCGCGCGGAACGGGCGGGTCTGCTCGGTGCCGTACTCGGAGAACCAGCCGAGCGCGCCGGCCGCCTCGTCGCGCAGGTAGGAGGGGACGAGGCTGAAGGTGGCGCGCAGTTCCTCGGTGTCGCGCACCAGCGCGCAGCCGCAGTCCACGGGCACGCCCAGCCACTTGTGCGGGTCGAGGGCGAGGGAGTCGGCGCGCTCCAGGCCGGCGTAGCGGTGGGCGATGGCCGGGTCGAGCCGGCCGAAGGCCCCGTACGCGCCGTCGACGTGCAGCCACAGGCGCTGCTCGGCGCAGAGGTCGGCGATCGGGCCGAAGTCGTCGACGGCGCCGGTGCCGACGGTGCCGGCGGAGGCGACGACCAGGAAGGGCAGCAGCCCGGCGGCCCGGTCGCGTTCGACGGCGGCCCGCAGTTCGGCGGGGTCGAGGCGGCCGTCCGGCCCGGTGGCGACGGTGCGTAGGTGCCGGCTGCCGAGGCCGAGGAGTTCGGCGGCCTTGCGGACGCAGGAGTGGGTCTCGCCGGTGACGTAGCCGACCAGCGGCGGCAGGCCGGCCAGACCGTCCTCGCGGACGTCCCAGCCGGCCCGGCGGGCGGCGCGGTTGCGGGCGGCGGCCAGGCACACGATGGTGGCCATCGAGGTGCCGGAGGTGAGCAGGCCGCCGCCGGCCGGGTGCGGGAAGCCGACGAGTTCGGCGATCCAGCGGACCACGGCGCGTTCCAGGTGGACGTCGGCGTGGTCGCCGCCGGCCGAGCTGGGGTTCATGGCGGAGGCGGCGAGGGTGGCGAGGACTCCGGCGGGGGCGGGGGCGGAGTTGACCCAGCCGAAGAAGCGGGGGTGGCCGTTGCCCATCGGGTGGGGGAGGACGTCCTGCCCGATGGCGGCGAGGAGGTCGGCGAGCGGGCGGCCGTCGGCGGGCAGCGGGGCGTCGAGCAGGGCCCGGCGGGCGGTGTCGTCCATCGGCTGCCAGACCGGTCGCCCGGGCAGTTCGGCGAGGTAGTCGCAGACGAGGTCGGCGGCGGTGTGCGCGGCGGCGCGGAAGTCCTCGGTGGTCATGGTGGCGGCTCTCCAGGGGCGGGGGAGGCGCGGCGTCCTCGGCGCACCCTGATCGTCCGGTCCGGTGGACCGGTCGGCCGATCCTACGGAAAGGGCCCGCGCCGTGCGGCGCGGGCCCTCCAGGTGAGACGGGGCGGTCGGTCCCGGCGGGGCGGGCGAGGTCAGTCGAGCGAGCCGGACAGGCCGCTGGCGGAGCGGCAGTAGCCCTGCATCTCCCTGTCGGTGATCTTGGCGCAGAGCCGGCCGGCCGCGCCGTCGTCGGTGTAGTTCACCGTGTAGTAGCTGACCAGGCCCTCGGCGCAGGCCTTGCGCTGCCAGCCGTCGGCGGCGGTGCCGCACTGCTGGGCGGCCCAGTCCTCGCGGTCGAGGTTGTACTTCATCGTCCGCGAGCCGACGCCGCGGCTGCAGTCGGTCGCCCCGCCGCTGGACTTGCCGTTGAGGCACCACTTGAGGGCGTCGGCGTAGACCTCGGGGTGGTTCGGGTAGTCGTGCGAGGAGAGGTAGAAGGTCGGGGCGTAGAAGAAGCACGCGGACTGGAACAGGGCCGGCTGGTCCTTGCACGGGTACAGCGGGTCCTGGGCGAGCTTGTCGGCGGGCAGGTTCGCCTTGGCCTTCTCGTCCTCCTCGTCCGGGCCGAAGAGCTGCATGAACAGCCCTTCGGAACAGCGGATCTTGTTCTGGTCGCCGGGGAACTTGCTGCACAGCTCGCGCGCCTTGGGGACGTCCTGCTTGGCGACGAACATGGTGCCGTGGCCGACGCCGTGGATGCACGGGCCGGTGTTCTTGGGCGCGCAGAGCTTGAGCAGGTCCACCTCGGGCTGGGTGGAGGCGTTGAGCATCTCCTCGACCGCGCCGTGCAGGTAGCCGGCCGCGCAGGTCTCGTGCGGGAAGGAGATGACCTTCTGGAAGTCGGCGTTGAAGCGCTTGACCGCCGCGTGGCCGAGCTCGTGCGCGATCGGGTGGCAGAAGCGCACGGTGTACGGCTTCTCCTTGGTGATCTTGTCGAGGTCGGCGAGCGCGACGCCGGGGTCGGTGGCGTCCATCTCGGCCATCAGCTTGTTGCGCAGTGTCGAGCGGGTCCACACCGCCGGGTCGCCGGTCGGGGTGGCGCTCGCGGCCGCCGGTGCGACGCCGGGCGCGGCGGCGCCGGTGCCCGCGGTGGGGGCCGGGGCCGCTGCCGCGGTGGCGGTCGCGGGCGACCAGTCGGTGACGGCCACCGACCCGAGGCCCAGGACGCCCAGGAGCAGGGCGGTGAGAATCGCGAATACCCGCGGTTGCATGAGGTGATCCCCCGGCGGATCGAGGTGGACGGTTCGCTCCCATCCTGACGGCACGCCGGCGGGAATCCGCGTTATCGCCCGCCATTCGGGAGGTGTCGGCGACGCTACCGCACCGTCCGACGCCCGGGCGCGGCGGGTTGGTTCCGGATGATCACCGGGATTCGTCACCCGGATCAATCACCCGAACGGCGCAACGGCCCGCCGTCACGGCCGCCGCGCCGCCCGGGGCGGCCCGCCGTCAGATGTCCAGCGTCACCTGGTAGTCCGTCAGCCAGGTGTGCAGTTCGAGCGCGAAGTCGACGGCCAGCCGGACGGACTGCGGGTCGGTGCCCGGATCGAGCGCGTCGGCGAGGCGCCGCCGGTCGAGCAGGGCGAGCGCCGGGGACTTCTGCTCGGCGGCGAGCCGGGCGAGCTCGGCCCGCAGCAGCGCCGGGTAGTGCGGGTCCTCGGTGACCGGGTACGGGCTCTTCACCCGGTCGGCGACGGCGTCCGGCAGCACGTCCCGGACGGCGGCGCGCAGCAGGCTCTTCTCCCGGCCGTCGAAGTGCTTCATCGCCCACGGCGTGTTGAAGACGTACTGGACCAGCCGGTGGTCGCAGAACGGCACCCGCACCTCCAGGCCGTTGGCCATGCTCATCCGGTCCTTGCGGTCGAGCAGGATGCAGACGAAGCGGGTCAGGTGGAGGTACGAGATCTCGCGCATCCGCCGTTCCAGCGGATCGGCGTCCGGCAGGTGCGGGACTTCGGCGAGTGCCTCGTGGTAGCGGGCCCGCCGGTAGCCGGCCAGGTCGAGCTCGGCGAGCAGGCCGGCGTCGAGCAGGTGTTCGCGCGGGCCTGTGCCCTGGCCGCCGAGGCCGGTCAGCGAGACCGCCCAGGGGAAGTCGTCGGCGGCGACGGCCTTCGGGTCGTGGAACCAGCGGTAGCCGCCGAACAGCTCGTCCGCGGACTCGCCCGACAGGGCGACGGTGGACTGGCGGCGCACGCCCCGGAAGAGCAGCAGCAGCGAGATGTCCATGTCGCCGAAGCCGCCGGGCAGGTCGCGGGCGCGCAGGACGGCGTCCCGCTGGGCGAGGTCGGTGAGCGCGGCGGCGTCCAGCTCGATCACGTTGTGGTCGGCGCCGACGTGTTCGGCCAGCATCCGGGCGTACGGGCCGTCCAGGGTCGGCCGGACCTCGCTGGCGTGGAAGTTCTCGCTCTGGCCGGCGAAGTCGACGGCGAAGGAGCGCACCGGGCCGGCGCCCTCGGCCCGTAGGACCCGGGCGGCGAGGGCGGTGACGGCGCTGGAGTCCAGGCCGCCGGAGAGCAGCGAGCAGAGCGGGACGTCCGAATCGAGCTGGCGGTGGACGATGTCGTCCAGCAGGGCCCGGACGGTGGCGACGGTGGCCTCCAGGGTGTCGGTGTGCTCGCGTGCCTCCAGGGCCCAGTACCGGCGCACCGACACGCCCTCGCGGCGGACCCGGACGACGTGCCCGGGCCGGACCTCGACGATGCCCCGGTAGGGGGTGATGCCCGGGGTGCGGGTGAAGGCGAGCAGTTCGCGCAGCCCGTCCAGGTCGACCACCGGGCGGACGGCGGGGTGGGCCAGGATGGCCTTCACCTCGGAGCCGAAGAGCACGCCGTCGGGGGTGAGGTGGTAGTGCAGCGGCTTGACGCCCATCCGGTCGCGGACCAGCAGCAGTTCCTCGCTGAGGGCGTCCCAGATCGCGAAGGCGAACATCCCGTTGAGGCGTTCGGCCAGGCCCTCGCCCCACTCCAGGTAGGCGTGCAGCACGACCTCGGTGTCGCTGCGGGTGCGGAAGCGGTGTCCGGCCGCCTTCAGTTCCGCGCGCAGCTCGCGGTGGTTGTAGACCTCGCCGCTGTAGGTGAGCGCCGCCAGCAGCCGGCCGTCGTGCTCGACGGTCATCGGCTGGACGCCGCCCTCCACGTCGATCACCGCGAGGCGGCGGTGGCCGAGGGCGGCGTGTCGCTCCAGGTGGACGCCGCCGGCGTCCGGGCCGCGGCAGATCTGGGTGGCCGTCATGGCGTCGACGACGGCCCGTTCGGCGGTGAGGTCACGGTTGAAGGCGACCCATCCGGTGATCCCGCACATCAGCAAGCCTCCGGTCTTCCGCTACGTATGCGGAAAATGACGCTACGTGTCGGAGGGGTGCGGCTACAAGGGTGCGTCGCCAAGGAGTCGGGAGGGGGTCGGGAAGGGGGCGGGAGGGGCTCGGGAGGGTGATGTGACTGGTTGTTTGAGCTGAAAGTCGTAAAGTCTGCCCGAATTCGGGCAGGATTCTTGGCCCCGGCGGGCGGTGCGGCCTAGGCTCCTCACTCGTGCCGAGCTCACCCCACCCTCACGACGACCTCCTCGCCCACCTCACCCGGACCAGCCCGCTCGGGCCCCGGGAGGCGGCGCGGGTCGTGGCGGAGGTGCTGGCGTACTTCTCCGAGAGCACCGAGGAGTACGTCCGCCGCCGCCACGGCGAGCTCCAGGCGCGCGGACTGACCAACGAACGGATCTTCACCCGGCTCGCCGAGGAACTCCCCGCCCGCCGGGTCGCGGCACCCGAGCTCTCGGCCCGCCAGCTGCGCCGGATCGTCTACGGCTGAGCGCTGCCGGGGCGGGGGGTACGGCACCGGCGCGTTCACAGCACTTGCGGCATTCACGGCATTCACGGCATTCACGGCATTCAAGAAGAGGAGACCACGCATGTGCGGAATCGTGGCCTACATCGGCCCCAAGGACGCGACCCCCTTCCTGCTGGAGGGCCTGGCCCGGCTGGAGTACCGCGGCTACGACTCGGCCGGCGTGGCGGTCACCGGGCGCACCGGCGGGCTCAAGGTCCGCAAGGTGAAGGGCAGGGTCGCCGACCTGGCCGCCGCCGTCCCGGCCCGGTTCAAGGGCAGCACCGGCATCGGCCACACCCGTTGGGCGACCCACGGCGTGCCCAGTGACGCCAACGCCCACCCGCACCTGGACGGCGCCGAGCGGATCGCCGTCGTGCACAACGGCATCATCGAGAACGCCGACGAACTGCGCGCCAAGCTCACCGCCGACGGCGTCGTGTTCCGCTCCGAGACCGACACCGAGGTGCTCTCCCACCTGATCGCCGCGCACGTCGGCGAGGGCGTCGAGCTGGAGGACGCGGTGCGCGCCGCGCTCGGCCGGGTGGTCGGCACCTACGGCATCGCGGTGCTCGACGCCGAGCAGCCGGACCGGATCGTGGCCGCCCGCAACGGCAGCCCGATAGTGCTCGGCCTCGGTGAGAAGGAGATGTTCGTCGCCTCCGACGTCTCCGCCCTCGTCCGCTACACCCGCCAGGTCGTCCACCTGGAGGACGGCGAGCTGGCCACCGTCCGCGCCGACGGCTTCCGCACCTTCACCACCGACGCCCGCACCACCCACCACCAGCCGTCCACCGTGGACTGGGAGATCGACTCCTACGACACCGGCGGCTACGAGCACTTCCTGCTCAAGGAGATCCACGAGCAGCCCGGCTCGGTCGAGCGCACGCTCAGCGGCCGGCTCGACGAGCGCTTCTCCACCGCGCACCTCGGCGGCCTCAACCTGGACGCCCGCGAGCTGCGCGAGATCCGCCGGGTGAAGATCCTCGGCTGCGGATCCGCCTACTACGCCGGCGAGATGGGCGCCCAGCTGATCGAGGAGCTCTCCCGCATCCCCGCGCACAGCGAGCCCGCCTCCGAGTTCCGCTACCGCAACCCGGTGATCGAGGCGGACACGCTCTACATCGCGGTCAGCCAGTCCGGCGAGACCTACGACACGCTGGCCGCCGTCCAGGAGATCAAGCGCAAGGGCGGCCGGGTGCTCGGCGTCGTCAACACCGTGGGCAGCGCCATCGCCCGCGAGTGCGACGGCGGCATGTACCTGCACGCCGGGCCGGAGATCTCGGTCGCCTCCACCAAGGCCTTCACCTCCACGGTGGTCGCCTTCGCGCTGCTCGCCCTGCACTTCGGCCGCATCCACGACCTGTCGCCCGCCGACGGCCGCCGGATCGTCGCGGCCCTGAAGGCGCTGCCGGACCAGATCCGCGAGGTGCTCGCGCAGACCGAGGCCATCGCCGAACTCGCCGCCGAGTACGCCGGATCGGCGGGCATGATGTTCATCGGCCGGGTCCGCGGCTACCCGGTCGCCCGGGAGGGTGCGCAGAAGCTCAAGGAGATCTCCTACGTGCACGCCGAGGCCTACCCGGCGAGCGAGCTGAAGCACGGTCCGCTGGCGCTGATCAGCCCCGAACTGCCCACCATCGCACTCGTCCCGGACGACGAACTGCTCGACAAGAACCTCACCACCCTCGGTGAGATCAAGGCCCGCTCCGGCCGCGTGATCGCCATCGCGCACCGCCGCCCCGAGGACAAGCTCGCCGACCACTGCGTCCTCGTCCCCAAGAGCGAGCCCGAGCTCGACCCGCTGCTGCTCAACATCCCGCTCCAACTCCTCGCGTACCACGCCGCCGTGGCCCTCGACCGTGACGTCGACAAGCCGCGCAACCTGGCGAAGAGCGTGACGGTGGAGTAGGGCGCTCCCGGAGGAGTGACGACCCGGCGGGTGGGGCGGCCTTCCTGCGGCTCAGCTGCTCAGCAGCTCAACAGATCGGCAGCTCAGCAGATCAGGAGGAAGGCGTCCCACTCCTCGGCGGGGTCGCCGGTGCCCGCCGAGGACGCCTGCGCAGCGGTACGGGCACGGGCACTGGCGTGGGCGTGCAGGGCGAGGGCCGCGCCTGCCGTCCCCTCCAGCAGGCCGGGCGGGTCGCCGGCGCCGAGTGCCGTGTCGAGCCGGCTCGCGACGGTGGCGGCGAGGGCGGGCAGACGGGCGGTCAGTTCGGCGGAACCGGAGTCCTCGGCCATCCGTTGGGCGATCCGCAACAGGCCGCCGGTGCCGTGGCAGAGTCCGGGGCCCTGGAGGTTCCAACCGTCGGGGTCGCGCAGCGTGTCGGCCAGCGCCGCGACGGCGGTGGTCCGCCAGTCGGAGCGGCCGCGGGCCGCACCCGCCAGGAAGAGCGCGCGGGCCGTACCGGGGGTTCCGTAGCACCAGGCCGCCCGTGTCGGCTGGTCCGTCGGCAGCCGGCCGGCCTCCTCGTCCTCGACGCGCACGGTCAGCGGCCAGGAGCCGCCCGCGCCGAGCCGACCCCCGGCCGGGTCGACCGGGCCGGGGATCCGCCGGGCGGCGAGCCAGCTCGCCAGCGCCTCGATCGCCTCGTCCTGGCCGGGCACCTGCACACCGCGCAGCCGGGCCAGCGCCAGGAGGGCCAGCGGGCCCGGGACCCCGTGGGCCAGGCCCAGGTTGAGGTGCCCCCGGGGGAACCCGGGATCCGCGCCGGGCAGTCCCGGTCCACCGGCGGTCCACCAGCGCGGCAGCACGCCGCCGGTCGGCTCGGCCAGCGCGACCAGCGCGCTGAGCAGGTCGGCCAGCGCCGGTCCGGCCGGCTCCAGCGCGAGCAGCAGCCGGCCCAGGCCCGCCGCGCCCGAGACGGCGTCGAAGGTGTGCGCGCGCAGGCCCGTGCCGGCGGCCAGATCGGCGCGCAGGTCGGCGACGCGCCCGGCCGCCGCCTGCCGGATCCGGGGCGTCAGCCCGTCGAGCAGCGTGCGGTACTCGCCGGGGCGCCGCGCCATGGTGCGGGCGGCGAAGGCGATCGCGGCGGCGCCGGAGAAGAGTCCGCCGCCCCGCATCGCCCCGGGGGCTTTCACGGCGGCCGCGAGGTGCCCGTGCGCGGCGCGGCGCAGCGCGGCGTCGTCCTCGCGGTCGGCCAGCACGGCGAGCGCGAGCGCGGCGCCGCTGCGGCCGGCCCCGAGCGAGTGCGCCGCTGCGCGCGGCGCGGCCGGTGACGTCGTGGCGGACGCGCCGCCGCCCTCGGCGGCCGGCTCTTCGAGCGCACCGGGCCTGCTGAGCAGGTCGGCCACCGCGCGGATCGGATCCGTCGTGTTCATCGCCCCTCCCGCGGGTTGGAGCGGCGGGCCCGGTGGGCCTCGACGGCGCCTCTGGCCAGTGCGTGGGCCCGGCGTTCGGCCTCGCGGTCGATCCCGATCAGCCGGTTGTGGCCCATGTGCAGCAGCGAGGCCAGTGCCGGGTCGGCCGACGACGGCTCCACCCGGGACGCGTACCGCGCGAGTGCGACGGCCCGCTGCTGCCAGGCGTCGGCCAGTGCCGGGTCGGCGGGCAGCAGGCCGCCCGCCGGGACGGTCGGCCCGTCGGGGCCGATCGCCCGCAACGCGGCCGCGCGCTGGGCCCGGAACGCCTGGTGGTGGCGTTCCGACTTCGGATACACCCCCGCCAGCCAGGCCCCGACCGAGGGCCCGCCGTCAGGAACGCGGTCTTCCGCCGGCTGCCCCGCCGGCTGCCCCGCGCGGCCGGCCAGGAAGCCCTGCGCGGTGCCGGCGAGGTTCACGGCGGCGAGCAGGTCCCGGGAGAGCGAGCGCTCCGACCGGGCCAGTCGCAGTGCCGCCAGCGCGACCAGGCTGTCGGCCTGGAAGACCCGCTCGGCGTCGGCGAGCACCTCGGCGCCGCCGTAACGGTCGGTCTCCGGCGCGTACCCCTCCAGGCGCAGGTCGGCGGAGAGCCCGGCCCGGTGCAGCTCCCGTACCCAGTCGTGCACGGTGGGCAGCAGTTGGGCGGCGAGGACCGGCGGTGCACCGTGGAAACGCAGTCGCAGATGCGGCGCGGAGTCCTGGTAGCGGATGAAGAACCAGCGGTCCACATCGGCGGGTAGGGCGTCGAGCAGCCGGGGCAGGTGTTCGACCAGGATCTCCTCCTGGCGCGCCTCGGTGGCCGCCAGCCGGGCGAACAGCCAGGATCCGCCGGGGAGTTCGACGGTCCGGTCGCGCCGGGCGGGCAGCGGGCGGCGCGGTCCGGCCGCGGTCGGGCCGGTCGTGCTGCGGCGCAGCGGGACCACCAGTTCGACGGTCCGCGCACCATCCGGTCCGCACAGCCAGCCGCCGTCGCCGGCCGGGTTGGGGTCCTCCTGGAGCACGGTGGGCTCGGCGGACCGCCGCGCCTGGCTGTGCAACAGCCGCCGGTGCCACGGGAGGTCGAGGTCCAGGCTGATCCGCTGGTCGCCGCTGATCAGACGGACGGCGGCCGGCACTCCCCACCGTCGGCGCCAGCGGGCCAGGCCCTCGTCCCACTGCTCGAACGGGGCGGTGGCCGCCGGGACGGGCGCGGTCAGCCGCCAGGTGGCCGGGGCCAGCACCACCCGGCCCCGGCGGACCCGCGGCAGCACGGGCGCGCTGCTCGCCGCCCCCCAGTCCCAGGGCTGCCAGGGCCGTTGCCCGGTCAGCGTCACCTCCTGGAGGAAACGGGCCGCGTTGGGCGCACCGCTGCGCAGGTTGAGCACGTGATGGGTGGCGACGCGGACCTCCCGGCCGAGACGGCGGGAGTACACCGCGAGCCGGTCGGGGTCGGCCAGCACGACCAGGTCGTCCAGCGGCAGTACGGAGGGGCCGCCCGGGTCGGCGAAGGCGCTGACCACCACCCGGTGGTCGAGCCAGCGCGGGGTCAGGGCGATGTTGGCATGGCGTGCGCGGTACGGGGTGAACTCCAGGTGCGCTTCGAGTGCGCCGTCGTCGCCGGACCCGGTGGGCTCGGCGGACCGCACGGATCCGGCGGCCTCGGCCAGCAGGGCCCCGCCGGCCGCTGCGGGGTCACCCGTCGACCGGCCCGGGTCTGCGCCCGGGTCTGCGCCCGGTTCGGTATCCGGGCCGGGGTCGCCGCCCGCGCCCGCGAGCAGGGTGGCGAAGCGGCCGAAGGTGGCTCCGGCGCGGTCACTGCCGGCGACGGGGGAGAGCACGAGCCGGAAGTCCCCGGCGTCCAGCGCCTCCAGGGAGTCCGCCGCCAGTTCGGCGTACAGCTCCAGGGAGGCGGGCGGGGTGTCGACGGCGCCGCCCGCCCCGTCGCGCGGCGAGGTCAGCCGGGCCAGCAGGTCGTCGTCCAGGAGTACTTCGGGCAGCGTGCCGTCCGGCTCCCGGTCGGCGAGGGCGCCCGCCGCCAGTTCGGCCAGCAACCGGTCGCGGGCCGCGTCGGCGTCGGTGCGGGCCCGGGCGGGCTGGGGGTTGGCCGTGCCGCGGGGGCCGGCCGGGCGCCGGTAGCCGGCCGGCGGGCCCAGACCGGTGTCGGGGTCGAGCAGTTCGGCCAGCGGGACGGGGCTGTCCGTGCCGTACCGCTCGACGAACTCCGCGTGGTACGAGCGCAGGTGCTCGGGCGCGTGGGTCTGAGGCGACAGGCGCCAGAGGAGCGCGGCGGTCCGCACCAGCTCGGTGCGGACCTGGTCCGGCAGGACCACCTCGGCGTCCAGGGCGAGGTCCGCGTGGAGCGGGCGGTCGGCCGGGGCGAGCCGGGTCATCCGGGTCCGGAGCTCGCGCAGCAGGTCGGTGGCCTGCCCGCCGGGCAGGGCGGCCGCCTGCGCCAACGCGCTCCGGACGGCCGTCAGTTCGGGGTGCACGGGGTGGTCGGCGGGTATCCGGTCGAGGACGTGGCCGAGCAGGTCGGTGCTGTCCGGCGGAGGCGTCAGGTCGGTGAGCAGGAAGCCCTGGCCGACCAGGGAGCGGATCAGGGCCGAGACGGCCTCGGCCGGGGCCGTGGGGAAGTCGGCGGTCAGCGCGGCCAGCAGGTCGCCGTGCCGGACCGGTTCGGCGGCGGTCCGGACCGCTGCCCGGACGACGGCGGTGGCGCGTACGGTCCGTTCGGCGACCGGCTCCGCCTCGGCACCGACGCCGGCACCCGCACCCGCACCGGCACCCGCACCGGGACCGGCGGCGGGCCGACGCTCGGGCACGTACGGCAGCACCAGGCGGCCGCCGCGCAGCCGGGCCTGCTGGTCCACGGCCAGCCGCAGGCCGGGCAGCACCGCGGGGTCGGTCCGTAGCCGGTCGAGCAGCGGGAGCAGCCAGCCCAGGTCGGGCCGCAGGGCGCGGCGGTCGGCCCCGCCCCAGCGGACCTTGGCCGCCGGGCCGAAGCGCGCCGGCACGACCGCGGCCATCAGTCCGAACGGCGTCGGCCGGGTGGTCATCCGCAGCCGGTAGCGGCTGACCGCCTCGGCCGCGCGGCGCAGCGCGGCCGGGCGGGGCACGGTGCCTGCGGCGACCTGGTCGAGCAGGTCGGCGAGGGAGGGGCTGGAGAGCTCGATCGCCTCGCGCAGGGCCGGGTCGGCGGAGGCCTCGGCGAGGTGCGCCAGGAGCGCGGTGTCGGCGGACCCGGGCTCGGGGTGCGCGGGGTCGGCCGGGACGGTGTGACGGCGTGAGCGCGGCAGTGCGGGTGTCCGCAGCAGGACCGGGCCGGTCGCGGTGAAGAGTCCGTCCTGGGGCGCTCCGTGCGTCTCGACCACTGTGCTCCTCGTGCCTCGTGCCGGGTGGCTCATGCCCGTACCGATGCCGTCACGTGGCCGGCACTCCTGACGGCGGGTCGGGTCGTGTCTATCTCGGCGATCGAAAACTGTCCACCATCGATCGAACTGTTTCGATTTTTGGCTGAGTTAATCCATTCATCCGTGCAGAACCATTGCTGGGCCCATGCAGGAGTGCCTAACGTCCGCTGCAGTCCGCCGCGGTCAACCGTGGCACTGACGAAGGGAGGCCTTCATGGCCGACGACATGCTGGAGCTGTTCGACCTTGACGTGCAGGACCTGGTCTCGACCGAGCTCGGCGAGCACGAGGAGTCCGCGATCAGCATCTCCTGTGAGGGGTCCTGCACCCGTCCGTGGTGCATCTAGTCCGGTAGCAGTACCGGCACTACGGGGCGCGGCTGCCCGGACCAGACGGTCCGGGCAGCCGCGCCCTCGTGCGTTCGGGCCCCGCCCGGTCTCAGCCCGGCTCAGCCGCCGGCGGCCAGCGGTCCGTGACCCGGCGCCGCCCGACCGTCGTCCGTCACCGGCGCGGGCAGCGGCCCCCGGGCCAGCCGCAGCAGCTCCTGCGGGGTCAGTTCGGCCAGCCGGGCGCGGCCCAGTCGCAGCACCTCCGTGGCCGTGTCCAGCAGTTCCGCCGGTGTCGCCGGGCGCTCCGGCAGCCCGGCCGCCCAGCCACCGCCGGCCAGCCACTCGCCGACGGCGCCGCGCAGCTGCCCCGTGCCCGCCTCCCGGATCGTGAACGAGAGGTGCACCGACAGGCCCTGATAGCCCGTCGCGGTGTGCGGCGCCCCGCGCGGCACGTACAGCACCTCACCCGGCCCGAGCACCGAGTCGAGCGCCACCGCGCCGGGCTCGGGGGCCGGCCCCGGGCGCCAGCGCCCGTCGGCGGGGGCCTCGTGGACCGTCCACTCCTTCTTCCCCGCGAGCTGGACGACCAGCACGTCCGCGTCGTCCCGGTGCACGTCCAGCCCGCGCCGGCCGGCCCCCGTCGCGAAGCAGAACGCCTCGGTCCGGCGGCCCAGTTCGACCGCGATGTCGGTGGCCAGCGCGCGCACCGGCGCGTGCCACTGGTCCAGTTGCGGCAGCAGCAGCGTGGCGCCGTCGGCCAGCAGGCCGGCGATCCGGTCAGGGTCGGCGAAGCCCTCCTCCCGGCGCCCGGCGACCACCCGGCTCGTGCAGAACTTCGCGGGCGGGACGACCTCACCCGCCCGGACCATCTCGACGTAGGGCACCCGCAGCAGTCCGCCGCGCAGCGTCTCGTCCAGCTCGTCCGGCCGGGGCAGCCCCGACGGCCAGCCCGCGGCGCGGAACACCTGCGGCCGGCGCTCCTGCAGCGCCTCGGCGAACGCCGCCGCGTCGCCCACCAGTTCGGTCAGAACTCGTCCCATCGTCCATCCCTCCGTCCAGCGGCCCACCACGGGTCGACCGTCGCATAACCTACGGATGAACATCTGAGTCGGGTTCAGCGAGAATCCGCCAACCAGCCCGGCATCGGCCAGCTTCGCGCCACGGGGCGACAACCGCGATGCGCTGCGGGGGCCCGTCATGGGCGGCCGGGCCGAGGGGTGAACCGGGCGAGCGGCACCGGGATCGGCTCCCGGTCGGCGAGTCCCGACCTCCAGGTCGGACGGCCGGCGGCGGCGGGCGCGGCCCGTTCCCGCGGCAGCCCGCCCGCCCTCCGGCGCGACAGGCGCCGCCGCCGGGGCGCCGGCCGCCCCGCACCGCCCCGAGGGTGCCGGCGGGCCGTTCCGATCGCCTGTGACGAGCGTCACATTCCGGCCCCGGTCGGCCGGGCGGCGCTGCCCGGAAGGTCCCGGGCAGCGCCGCCGGTGCGTCACACGGTGGCGGTCAGCGCAGCTCAGCGCCCCCTCAGCGCGCCGTCTGCGGGACGCGCCGGCCCGGGACGGCCGGCCTGGCGGCCGCGCGGCCGGCGGCCGGGGCGGCGCCCAGGGCGGTGCCCCGGGTCTCCTCGGCCCACAGCACGCACACCAGCAGGCCGACCACGGTGGTGCCGGCCGCGATGAGCATGGTCGGACCGGTGCCCAGCCCGGACAGCGACAGCGGCAGCAGGTAGGTGCCGACGGCCGCGCCGATCCGGCTCACCGAGGTCGCCACACCCACCGCCGTCGCCCGGATCTCGGTGGGGAACAGCTCGTTGGGGTAGGTCCAGTCGAGCACGTTGGGCCCGCCGCACAGGAAGGCGTACGCGCACAGCGCGGTCAGGGCGACGGCCGCCGGGGCGGTGGGCCACACGCCCAGCAGGGCCAGCGGGACGGCCATCAGGGCGAACGACCAGATGATGACGGGGCGCCGGCCGCGGGTGTCGATCAGGCGCAGGGCCGGGTAGCAGCCGAGCAGGAAGACGAGGCTGATCAGCCCGGTGCCCAGGGTCTCCATCACGGTGCCGCCGGGCATGCCGAAGGACGAGAGGATCTGCGGGCCGAAGGTGAGCATCGCGAACAGCGGGCCGACCTGGCAGAGGAAGAACAGGCCGCAGAACAGGGTGCGGCGCCGGTAGGGCGGGGTCATCAGCAGGCGCAGCCCGCCGGGGCGGTCGCGCTCGGCCGGGTCGGGCATCAGCTCGCGGCCGTCCACCCGTACACCGAGGTGCTTCTCGACCACGCGCACCGCGTCGCCGACCCGCCCGTTGGCGGCCAGCCAGCGGGGGGACTCCGGCGAGCCGCGACGGATCACCAGGAACACCACGCACAGCACCGTGGAACTCGCGAGCATCCACCGCCAACTGCCGGGCCCGGCCAGCTCCAGGAACGCGTAGCCCACGACGTAGGCGAGCACGGAGCCGGCGTACCAGGCGATGATCTGCTGACCGAGCAGCCGCCCGCGCTTCTTGGCGGGCAGCCACTCGGCGAGCAGGGAGGTGGCGATGGGGTAGTCGGCGGCCACGGCCATGCCGAGCACGAAGCGCAGCACGGCGATCGCCCACACCGTGTCGACCCAGAAGGAGAGCACCGAGCAGGCGACCATCACGAGCAGGTCGGCGGTGTACATCACCTCCCGGCCGATCCGGTCGGTCAGCACGCCGAAGAGCGCGCCGCCGACGAACATGCCCACCAGTGCGGCGGCGCCGATCAGGCTGACCTCCGCGGTGGACAGGCCGAGCTCGGGTCGCATTCCGATCAGGGCGACGCCGACGATGCTCAGGATGTAGCCGTCGAGCAGCGGCCCACCGGAACAGGCGAGGGCCAGTCTCCGGTGGAAGGCGGTATACGGGGCGTTGTCGATGGTCTGGGACATGTGCTGGGGGTCCTCCGGAGCGTACGGCGGCGGATGACCGCTCACCGTGCGCCGGGTAGACGGCAAGGAAAGACGCCGTCCGGCGGACGGCGCCATCACCCGCTCACACCGGGCGACCGTCCACGGTTGCCCGGGTGCGAGGGGGCCGCCACCGGGCCGAAGGTCGGCCGGAGTCGCGACGAAGGTCCCGAAGCGGACAGGACCTCGGACCATGTCGCGACCCCGCCCGCCCAGTCCTGCCGGGCCCTGTCGCCGTCCGGGCGCCCGCCCGCCCGCCGGGCGTGACCCTTCTCACCCAAAGGCCCCCGAGGGCCCCGATCGTGTGACCGGTGCCACATTCGGCCGTTCCGTTCGGCGGGCGCACCGGCCCGCGCCCTGCGCTCGGTCATCCCCTGCCTGCATGGCTCGGTGACCCTCCCGGCCACCCCTGGGCCGGAACTGGTCGCGCTGCTCCGGCGCGAACTGGGCCGGCTCGACGAGCGCATCGGCTGCCTCACCCGTAACCGCGACGCGATCCGCGACTACCTGGAACCCCGGCCTGAATCGGCGGCCGCAGGGGCTCGGTGGGTAAGCGGGACGGCCGGCTAAGCGGAACGGCAGGTTTCGGCCAGTTGTGCCACCGGTGAATACAGACGATCACATCTTCGGCATGCTGACCGCACACGTTGTTCGAGACTCGACAGGGGAGTTTGGCATGCGTCGAATTGCGGCTCTGGGTACCGGGGCGGCGCTGCTGGTGGCCGCCGGAGTGATGGCGGCGCCCAGCGCGTCGGCCACCTCGTACTGCTTCACCAGCCAGGGGGCGAACTGGGGCTCGGTGAGCTGCCAGACCACCGCCCCGAAGAACCACTGGCAGCTGGTCCTGGTCTGCAACAACGACAACGTCAACGGCAGCCAGAGAACCGTCAACGGTGTCTGGCGCACGGGCGACGGCAGCGACACCCTCTACTGTCCGACCGGCTACAGCGCGGCCTACACCAAGGTCAACAACGACAACTGAACCTCCGGGCGGGGGTGTCGGCCCCCATCGCGGGGGGCCGACACCCCGGCGGGCCCGGACCGCTCACCGGTCCGGGCCCGCGCGCCGTTACGAGCCGGCGGTGGCCGCCTCCAGGGTGGTGGCCATGATCGGGCTGGTGAAGGTGTTCGTCGCATCGCCCGTGGAGGGGTGGTAGGAGCCCCACTTGAGGTAGTTGCGGTCGCCGTCCCAGGTGGTGCCCGTGAAGGTGCCCGAGCCGGTGGTGAAGGTCTGCTTCACGCCGTCGAACCAGAAGTCGATGGTGCCGTCCGTCCGCCCCAGGTGGATCTTCAGGGCGTAGGAGTGCCAGGTGTTGTTGGTCGTCTGCGCGGTCCACAGCGAGTGCGACACGTGGTCGATGTCCCACTCCTGGAGACGGACGCGCCCGTTGACGATGTCGATCTCGATGGGGTGGTTGGCCGTGTCGGTGCTCGGCGAGCACTTCAGCTGGAAGACGTACCGGCTGTTGGTGTCCTTGATGTCCACCTTGGACGACCAGCCCAGGTAGAAGGTGTCGCCCTCCTTCAGGTCCGGGCTGAGCGTCTCGCAGCGCTCCTCGCCGGCGGCCTGGAAGGCCCGCCACACGTTGCCCTTGGCCGCGTCCTTGACGACGCCGAAGTTGTTCGCCGCGCACTGGACGGCCTTGAACGAGGACGGGCCGGTGCTGGTGCTCGGGGTCCACAGGACCTGGCCGGCCGCGCTGCTGGGCGTCACCCCGGCGCAGGTGATCGCGAACGTGCCGAGGGCGGCGGCCGCGGCGGCGGCCTTGCGGCGGTGGTTCAGAAGGGACATGCCTCTCCCGGGGGGATGAGTGGCCGATACGAGCGATCAGTGATTCGACCACCGCCGGGCCCGTCCGGCCACATGGAACGGCTGACGGAAGGTCCCTTTCGGACACTTCCGCCGGCCGTCCTGTCAGCCTGAACCCGAGCCCGGGCCCGTCCGTTACGGGGTGCGCGGCCCCCCGGAGCCCTCAGCACCGGCGCTGCCCTCAGCGCCCTCGTCGTAGGAGGAGGTGCCCTCGTCCAGCAGCGGCTCCTGCGTCTTGAGGTGTGCGGGGGCCAGCGCCCGCAGCGTGTGGTAGCCGGTGATGACGACCAGGGTGCCCAGCGCGATGCCGCTGAGGCTGAAGGTGTCGGTGAACTTCAGGGTGACGTTGCCGATGCCGATGATGATGCCCGCCGCGGCCGGCACCAGGTTCAGCGGGTTGCGCAGGTCCACCTGGGCCCGGGTCCAGATCTGCGCGCCGAGCAGGCCGATCATGCCGTACAGGATGACGGTGATGCCGCCGAGCACCCCGCCGGGGATCGCGGCGACGACGGCGCCGAACTTCGGGCAGACGCCGAACAGCAGCGCGAAGCCGGCCGCGGCCCAGTAGGCGGCGGTGGAGTAGACCCGGGTGGCGGCCATGACGCCGATGTTCTCGGAGTAGGTGGTGTTCGGCGGGCCGCCGAGCGCGGTGGAGAGCATGGAGCCGACGCCGTCGGCGGAGATCGCGACGCCGAGCTTGTCGTCCAGCGTCTGGCCGGTCATCTCGCCCACGGCCTTGACGTGTCCGGCGTTCTCCGCGACGAGGGCGATCACCACGGGCAGGGCGACCAGGATCGCGGACCACTGGAAGGAGGGGCCGTGGAAGTCGGGCAGGCCGATCCAGTCCGCCTTGCCGACGCCCGACAGGTCCAGGCGCCAGTGGTCGGTGAGGTGGCCGCCCGCGTCCACCGAGTGGATCTTGCCGAAGACCTGGTCGAACAGCCAGGAGATCCCGTACCCGAAGAGCAGCCCGAGGAAGATCGCCACGCGCGACCAGAAGCCGCGCAGGCACACCACGGCCAGACCGGTGAACAGCATCACCAGCAGCGCCGTCCACTGGTCCTGCGGCCAGTAGGTCGACGCGGTGACGGGGGCGAGGTTGAAGCCGATCAGCATGACGACCGCGCCGGTCACGATCGGCGGCATCGCCGCGTGGATGATCCGTGCCCCGAACCGCTGGACCGCGAGGCCCACCAGGAACAGCGCCGCGCCCACCACGAACACCGCACCGGTCACGGTCGCGCTGGTGCCGCCCTGCGCCCGGATCACCGCGGCCACGCCCACGAAGGACAGCGAGCAGCCGAGGTAGCTGGGCACCCGGCCGCGGGTGGCCAGCAGGAAGATGATCGTCGAGACGCCGGACATCATGATCGCCAGGTTGGGGTTGAGCCCCATCAGAACGGGCGCCACGAAGCTCGCGCCGAACATGGCCACCACGTGCTGGGCGCCGAGCCCTGCCGTGCGGGGCCAGGAGAGCCGTTCGTCGGGGCGGACGACCGCCCCCGGCGCGGGCGTACGCCCGTCACCGTGCAGCTTCCAGCGCACGCCGAGATCCATGGTGGGGGTTCGCTTTCTCTGTACTTCCGGTGAACTGTCCGCACCATTCTCCCGGTCACCGGGCCTCCCGCGCGCACCCGGCCCGGCCTTGACCTGCGCACTCGCGCGGCGCGGGGGCGACGCAGCCGGTCTACAGCAGCTCGGCCCGGGCGGCCTGGATGCCCGCCTGGAACCGGGTCCGGGCCCCGAACCGGTCCATCAGCTCCCGAACCCAGCGCTGCACCGTCCGGGTGGACACCCCCAGCTGGCGGGCGATCGACTCGTCGGTGAGCCCCGCCGCGAGCAGCGGGAGCAGCTGGCGGTGCCGGTCTTCCGGATTCTCCTCCGGCAGGGCGGGCAGCCGCATCGCCTGCGCCCAGTACAGCTCGAACAGCCCGGTCAGCGCGTCCAGCAGGGTGGAGGGCCGGATCAGCAGCACGCTCTGCAGCTCGGTGCCCGCGCTGACCGGCAGCAGCGCCCAGCGGTCGTCCAACAGCGCCAGCTTCAACGGCAGTTCGGTGTGCACCCGGGCCTGCTCCCCGGCCGTGGCGAAGGAGTGGATCTCCGCCAGGCGCTCCGGATCGCGCAGCACCTGGCTGTGGTACACCACCCTGGTCGTCACCCCCCGTGCCAGCAGGGCCAGTTCGGTCTGCGGATCGCTGCGCCGGATGTACGGGGGCCGGTCCAGGACCCGCAACTGCCGGCGCACCCCCTGTTGCAGGGTGCGCCACAGCTCGGCGACGGACCTGCGCCCGCAGATCACCTCGGCCGGCCCGTCGGAGCCGGTGCCGTCCCGGCCCTGCCGGTAGGCGCGCATCAGCTCGCCCATCCGCCCCCGGGCGCGCCGCAGTTCGACCTCGCGCCGCAGCAGCAGTTCCTCCACCGCCACGTCCGGCGGCACCGCCGCCCAGGCCCCGGCCGCGCAGGCCTCCACGAGCCCCTGCGCGGCCAGCGAGACCAGCGCCGCGAGCACGATCGAGGCCTGGAGGTTCATCTGGGTGGCCAGCCACTGCGGGTCGGCGGCCTGGACGCCGAGCAGCCGCAGGTAGAGCTGTTCCTCGACCGTGCCGAGGCCGAGTCCGGCGAGCATGCCCGTCCCCGACACTGCGCCCTCCTCGTCCTGCACCGCCAGTGGACGAGCCGACTGTGCGCCACTCGGTGCCCGAAATCAAGGGATTGATCGGTCGACATGTTCCCGCCATGTCGGGTTCCTGCCCGTGCGACTCCCTTCCCGGCCGCCCACGGCGCCCGCAAGCTGGGCGGCACCCCCTCAACCCCCAGTGAAGGAGCCCCCCATGGCCCTTTCCCGCACCGGCCGGCTCGTGCTCGCCGCTCTGCTGGCCCTCCCGGCCGCCGCGGCCGCGACCCCGGCCACCGCCGCCCCCGCCACCCACTCCGCCGCGCACGGCTACGGCGCCGCGCACCGCTTCGGCCACGGCGCCCGCTACGACGGCGGAGTCTGGGGCGGCTACGTCGCCCAGGGCAACGGCTTCCAGAGCGTCTCCGGCTCCTGGACCATGCCCGCCGTGCAGTGCATCACCACCAACGACCTGTTCGCCCCGTGGGTCGGCATCGACGGCTACGGCTCGCAGACCGTCGAGCAGACCGGTGTCCAGGCGGACTGCTCCAGCGGCTCCCCGGTCTACTCGGCCTGGTACGAGATGTACCCGGCCCCGCCGCAGTACTTCAGCGACCCGGTGGACGCCGGTGACAGCTTCACCGCCTCGGTGGTCAACAGCGGTGGTTCCAGCTACGCCCTGCAGATCACCGACAACACCAAGGGCTGGACCGAGACCACCACCCAGCAGCTCAACGGCCAGAACGTCAGCGCCGAGGCCGTGATCGAGTCCCCGAGCCAGAGCTACCCCTCCTTCAGCCGCCTGGACTTCTCCGGCGTCACGGTCAACGGCCAGGTCTTCGACGGCTACTCCCCGCAGGCCATCAACAGCGGCCCCTACACGGAGACCCCGCTCAGCAACGGCTCCTTCGCGATAGTCCCCGCCTGACCCGCCCCGCCTGCACCGTCGGCCTGACCCGTTCCACCTGACCCGTTCCACCTGACCCGCCTCCGAGCCCGCCCCGGCCCCCGCCATCCTGCGGGGGCCGGGGCAGGCTCGCGTCTCATCGGGACTCATGTCCCAATGAGACATTTCCGGGTGTACGGTGGCTCCCGTGACCACCGAGAAGGCCGAGCGCAGCACCGAGGGACGGCGTGACCGCAAGGCACGCCGCACCCGCGAGTCACTGGCCACCGCCGCCCTCCAGCTGGTGCTGGACCACGGCCTGGCCGCCGTCTCCGTCGAGGACGTCACCGACCGGGCCGACGTCTCCCGCCGCACCTTCAGCCGGTACTTCGCCTCCCGCGAGGACGCCGTGCTGGACTGCCTGCGCGCCGACTTCGGCCGGATCAACGCGGCGCTGGCGGCCCGCCCCGCCGCCGAGACCCCGGTGGCCGCCTACCGCGCGGCGCTGCGGATCTGGCTGGGCGACGAGCGGGACCCGGCCTGGCACCGGCGCCCCGGCGTGCGGGAGCTGTTCGGCCTGATCGCCGCCGAGCCCTCGCTGACCGCCGCCTACCGGCGGATCTGCGTCGACGAGGAGGAGGCCTCCATCCGGATCGCCGCCGCCCGCCTCGGCCTGGACGCGGAGTACGACCTGCGTCCGGCCGTCGCCGTCGGCCTCGGCGTGGCGGCCCTCCAGGCCGCCGCCCGCGCCTGGGTCCGCCACCCCGTCGGCGCCGACGAACCGGACCTGCCCGACCTCGTGGAACGGGCCTTCGACCTGCTCGCCGCCGAACCGCCCCCCGACGGCCCGGCGGCCTGAACCACCGCGCCCCCCGGCGCACCCGCACGAAAGGACGTACGCCATGACCGGCACCGACCACCCCCAGGAGTTCACCGGCAAGGCCGCACTGGTCACCGGTGGTGCCTCCGGCATCGGCCTCGCCGTGGCCCGCCGCCTGGCGGCCGGCGGCGCGGCCGTCGCCGTCGCCGACTTCGACCTGGAGGGCGCCCGCAGGGCCGCCGCCGAACTGGAGGCCGCCGGCGCCCGGGCCCTGGCGATCGGGACGGACGTCACCGACCCGGAGTCGGTGCGGGCCGCCGTCCAGGCCACCGTGGACGGCCTCGGCGCCCTGCACCTGGCCGTCAACAACGCCGGCATCAGCGGCGCGAAGGCCCCCACCGGCGCGTACGAGCCCGAGCAGTGGCGCCGGGTCCTGGCCACCAACCTCGACGGAGTCTTCTACTCGCTGCGCTACGAGATCCCCGCCATCCTCGCGGCCGGCGGCGGCGCCGTCGTCAACATGGCCTCGATCCTGGGCACCAACGGCTTCGCCGGTTCGCCCGCCTACGCCGCCGCCAAGCACGGCGTGGTGGGCCTGACCAAGACCGCCGCCCTGGAGTACGCCGCGCAGGGCGTGCGGATCAACGCCGTCGGCCCGGGCTTCATCGACACCCCGCTGCTGAGCGCGGCCGACGAGGAGGCCCGTCAGGCGCTGGTCGCCCTGCACCCGGCCGGCCGGCTCGGCCGTGCCGAGGAGGTCGCCGAACTGACCGCCTTCCTGCTCTCCGACCGGGCCTCCTTCATCCACGGCAGTTACCACCTGGTCGACGGCGCCTACGCGGCCCGCTGACCGGCCCGTCACCGGCCCGTCCGGGAGCCGGGGCAGCGCAACCGGGGGGACAGGCAAGTCCGGGGGAGCAGAGAGAGGGAGTCCGAAACCCATGAAGGCAGTCCAGTACCGCAGCGTCGGCGCCGCCCCCGAGGTGGTCACCGTCCCCGATCCGGAGCCCGGCCCCGGCCAGGTCCTGCTCAAGGTCACCGCGGCGGGGGTGTGCCACTCCGACATCGCCGTGATGAGCATGCCCGCCGAGCGGCTCTCCTTCCCCCTGCCGCTCACCCTCGGGCACGAGGGCGTCGGCACCGTGGCCGCGCTCGGCGCGGGTGTGACCGGCCTGGCCGAGGGCGAACCGGTCGCCGTCTACGGGCCGTGGGGCTGCGGCGGCTGCGCCAAGTGCGCGGAGGGCAAGGAGAACTACTGCCTGCGCGCCGCCGAACTGGGCATCCGCCCGCCCGGCCTGGGCGCCCCCGGGGCGATGGCCGAGTACATGCTGGTGGACAGCCCCCGGCACCTGGTGCCGCTCGGCGACCTCGACCCGGTCCGGGCCGTGCCGCTCACGGACGCCGGCCTGACCCCGTACCACGCCATCAGGCGCTCACTCGGCAAGCTGACGCCCGGCAGCACCGTCGTGGTGATCGGCACCGGCGGCCTGGGTCACGTCGCGATCCAGCTGCTGCGTGCGATGACCGCGGCCCGGGTGATCGCCCTGGACGTGACGGAGGAGAAGCTCGCGCTGGCCCGCAGCGTCGGCGCGCACGAGACGGTCCGCTCCGACGCCTCCGCGCCCGCCCGGGTGCGCGAACTCACCGGCGGCGTCGGCGCCCAGGTGGTGCTGGACTTCGTCGGCGCCCCGCCCACGGCGGCCGCGGCCGGCGCGATGGTGGCGGTGGAGGGCGACGTGACGATCGTCGGCCTCGGCGGCGGCACCCTGGCCGTCGGTTTCGGCGCCCTGCCGTACGAGGTCTCGGTGTCCTCCCCGTACTGGGGCACCCGCGCCGAGCTGATGGAGGTCCTCGACCTCGCCCGGGCCGGCGCGGTGGACGTGCGCGTCGAGACCTTCGGGATCGACGAGGCGCCGCTCGCCTACGAGCGCCTGCACAGCGGCCGGATCAACGGGCGCGCCGTCATCCTCCCCAACGGCTGACGGCTGACGGCTGACGGCTGGGGCCCCGGTCCCGCCGCCCCTGGTCGGGGCCGGCGGGACCGGGGCCGTCAGCACGGTGCAGCGGTCAGGAGCGTCAGAACTGGACGTCGGTGCAGGAGTAGAAGGCGTTGCCGGTGTCGGCGACGTCCCAGACCGCCACCACCACCTGGTGCCCGGTACGACCGCTGGGGAGGGTCGCGGTGTGGGTGGTGGTGGCGGCGGGCTGGCGGCCGTTGTAGGGGACGGTCAGGAAGGGGGTGAGGTCCAGGCTGGCCCGGGTGATCGGCTGGCTCGCGTCGTAACCGGGCTTGGTGAGGAAGTACCTGAAGTTCGTGGTGGAGTGCCGGGCCTCGATGTACCAGGTGAAGGTGAGCTGCTGGCCCGCCGTCACCCGGGTGGTCGGCCAGGTGCCGTTGCGCGGGTTGTCCAGCGGGGCCCAACGGGCGTCCCCGCCGGCGCAGATGGTGCCGTCGGCCGGGCCCCGGCCGGGGAAGCCCTTCGGGCCCTCGACACTCTGCGGTTCCCATTGGATGTCGCCGCAGTCCCACGGCACCCCGCCCGCTCCGCAGAGCGCGGACCGGCTGGGCGGCAGGTTGATGTAGCCGTGCGACTGGGCGGGCAGGGCCAGCACGAGCGGGAGCGCGATCGCGGCTGCGGCCGCGCCGGCGAGATGACGTTTGCGCATGGTGCTCCTCCGTGGGGGTGGATGGAGTGTGCGCCCGACGTAGGACGCGCGCGTGGGGGCGCGGCCGAAGATCGTGGCATGCCTGCGTCAGGTCGGTGCTGACACCGTAGAAGCCCCCGCCCGGGCCGTCAATGGTCTGAACCATTGCCGGGTCATTGCCGAGCCATTGCCGTGCCCCGGACCTCCGCGCCCCCGCAGGTCAGGGAGTCAGGACGATCTTGCCGCTGACGGTCCCGGACTCCGCCAGCCGCAGGGCCTCGGCGGCCCGGGCGAGCGGAAGCCGGGCGGCGATCCGGGCGGTGACGTCACCGCGGGCGACGGCGGCGAACACCTGGGCGAGGTCGGACCGCAGGCGGGCGCGGAAGCGGTCCCGGCCGAGGGCGCGGTCGGCCCAGATGTTGTAGAAGTGGGCGCGGCGGCCGTTGGGCAGGGTGTTCCAGAGCCAGGTGCGGGCGAGGATCTTCAGCACGGGCCACTGCTTGGAGCCGGTGTCGTCGCGGGTGGAGGCGCTGCCGTAGGCGACGAGGGTGCCACCGGGGGCGAGCAGGTGCCAGGAGTCGATCACGCTGCGCCCGCCGACGTGGTCGAACACGGCGTCCACCCCGCCGGGCGCCAGCTCCCGGACCCGGGCCGCCACGTCCTCGGTGCGGTAGTCGACCGGGGTCGCGCCGAGCTCCCGCAGGGCGTCGTGGTGCCGCGCGGACGCGGTGCCGATCACCTGTACGCCGGCCGCGCGCGCCAACTGGACCAGCACGGAGCCCACCCCGCCGGAGGCGCCGTGCACCAGGATCCGCTGCCCGGTGCGCACCCGTGCCCGGCGGTGCAGCAGCTGCCAGGCCGTGATGCCGTTGACCACCACGGTCTCCGCCTCGGCCGCGGTGAGGCCGTCCGGGACGGGCACGGCGTCGGCGGCGTCGACGGTCACGTGGCTGGCCCACCCGCCGACCTTCATCAGCGCGGCCACCCGCTGCCCGGCCAGCCTCGGGTCGACGCCCTCGCCGGTGGCCAGTACCCGGCCGACCAGGTCGTAGCCGGGGACGAACGGGAACGGCGGCTGGTCGTAGTACCGGCCGCGGCGCATCTGCTGCTCGGCGAACGAGACGCCGCTCGCCTCCATGGCGATCAGGACCTGTCCCCGGCCGGCCCGCGGCACGGCTCCGTGCCGGATCTCCAGGCCCTCCGGCGCCACGACGCCCGGCAGTACGACCTGGACGAGGCGTTCGGTGTCCATGACGCCCTCCTTCTCGGTAGATGCTGTTGCCTTCGTTAGAAGTTATAACGGCAGGCATCGGTGAGAGTCAAGAGGGGGAGTGATAGCCTCTAACGAGATGGTGATGTCGTCGTGAGGTCTGGAGGCGGCCATGGGCGCGTCGGATGTGAGGACTCCCCGGGAGCGCTACCGCGCCCAGGTGCAGGAGGAGATCAAGGAGCGGGCCTGGGAGCAGATCGCCACCGCCGGGGCCTCCGCGCTGTCCCTCAACGCCATCGCCAAGCGGATGGGCATGAGCGGCCCGGCCCTCTACCGGTACTTCGCCAGTCGCGACGAGCTGATCACCGAACTCGTCCGGGACGCCTACCGGAGCCTCGCCGACGCCTTCCGGGCCCGCGCCGCCGCGGGTGCCGACGTGGCCGGGCTGGCGCAGGCGCTGCGCCGGTGGGCCCTGGACGACCCCCAGCGGTACCTGCTCGTCTACGGCACTCCCGTGCCCGGCTACCGGGCGCCCGAGGACACCACCCGGATCTCCGTGGAGATCATGGCCGTCCTGCTCGATGCCTGCGCCGCCGAACCGTCGCTCGTCGAACAGCCGCCCGTCGAGCAGCCGCCGGCGGAGCGGTCACCGGCCGTGCCGCCGTCCCCGTTCGACGCCCACCTCGCCGAACACCGGGCCTGGGCCGGGGAGCACCCGGCCCCGCCGGCGGTCCTCCACCTGGCCCTCGCCGTCTGGACCCGGCTGCACGGCGTGCTCTCCCTCGAACTCGCCGGCCACTTCGCCGGCATGGGGTTCGACCCCGCCGAGCTCTACGCCGCCGAGCTCCGCTCGCTCACCGGCCGCTGACGGCGCGGCGCGGGCCCGTGTGTACGGACGGGGCCCCGGGCGGCCGTGCGGCCGCCCGGGGCCCCGTCGGAGGTCAGGCGTCGGAGTAGCTGAGGTCACCCACCGTCCAACTGCTCACGTCCTCGATGGCGATCCGGTACATGCCGCCGGTGTGGGGCAGTCCGAAGTCGCCCTGGAGGATCCGCGCCCGGTGCAGGTGCAGGTGCGTCGGCCGTTCGGGCACGCTGGCGGAGGGCGGCGAGAAGAGGGCGGCGAACGGCTTCAAGTGCTGTGAGGTGTGCAGGACTTCCGACACCCGCTCGAACCAGAGGGCCATCGGTGCGAGCCGGCCGGTGATGACCGCTCCGGGGACGACCACGGTCAAGGACATCTGGTTGCTGTGCTCGGACTCCACCATGGCGGCGATGTCAACGAGGAGCTCATCAGAGTTCGACATGCACCCAGACTATTGCGCCGCCGCCGGCTTCGGTGGTCTCGTGCACGGTTCGGTGCAGGCCGGGCGCGTGACCGTGCGCGTGGCCTGTCCTACGGCCTACGCACGGTCCGGCGTCCTGGGGAAGGTCTCGTGGAACCTTCCGGGGCCCGGGCCCTGGTGTCCCGGGGGGGAGCCCCGGGTCAGAGCTTCCACATCTCGGCGTACGGAGGGGTGAGTCGCTCCTGGCGGGAGCCGAAGTCGACGAGGACCGCGATGTCGCTGCCGTCCTCGACGTCGACGACCCGGCCGAGGCCGTGCTTGTCGTGGGTGACCCGGTCGCCCGCGGCGAACCGCTTGCGGGGCACCTCGGCCGGGGCTTTGAAGGGGCTGGTGGGCAGGTGGCGCCGGACTGCCGGTGATTTCGTCATCCCGATCAGTATGCTCCGAAAAACCGGGGAGCGGACCCTTCCGGAGGGCCGGAACCCCGCCGGGTGACAGGGCGCCACCAGTCGGCCCCGGCTCGGCGGACCCGCCCGGCCCGAAAAAATTCTCCGCCCGACCGGGCCCCGCCGCCGCCACCCCAACTGCCCTGGCGGCACCTCCCGTTGCCGACCCCGTCGGCGGGCGAGCCGATCCCGTGGGGGAGGGGCGGGAAAGACCGGGTGCGGAACATCCACCGCGACGAGCCCGGGCCTGCTACAGTCGATTTAGTTGCAGTAGTGGTTCCCATGAACTTTGTGTGCGCCTGCTGATGTATTGCAGGCGCATTTTTTGTTTTCCGGCTCTTTCCCCGGCGGGTGCTCATCGCGGCGACTCGACGTCCGCACGGTGCGGACTTCGTACAGTCTCTCGAAGGAGATTTTTTAATGGCTACTGGTACCGTGAAGTGGTTCAACGCGGAAAAGGGCTTCGGCTTCATCGAGCAGGAGGACGGCGGCGCTGACGTCTTCGCCCACTACTCGAACATCAACGCCCAGGGCTTCCGTGAGCTGCTCGAGGGCCAGAAGGTCGAGTTCGACGTCACGCAGGGCCAGAAGGGCCCGCAGGCCGAGAACATTCGCCCGCTGTAGTTCTCTGCCACGGCACTCGCCTGGTAGCGAGGGGCCCGCACCGTGCACTACGCCCGGTGCGGGCCCCTCGGCCGTTCCACCCCCGATCGCCTCCGGCCGTTCCGGCCGCCAGGCCGCCCCGGCCGTACCGGGCCCCGTGGATCCGCCCTCGGCCGTCGTCCGCCGTTCCGCGCGGGCCGTGTCGCGCCGACCGCGCGCACCGGCGCCCGCCCACCGGTGGCTGCACCGTCCATGCCTCGCCCGGCCGCATCGTCCGCGCCCCGCCCGGCACATCTCCGGCCCGTTTCTTGTGATCTCCGCGCGTCCGTGCAGCGGAGCCTTCCTCGCGACGTGCCGTCCTGAGGAAGGTTCCGTATGAACCGCTCGACTCGCCCGTCGCACCGCAGCCCGCACCGCCGGACCGGAGCCCCGAACCGGGCCCAGGGCCGCTCCTCCCAGCAGGAGTTCGAACTCCCGGTCAGCACCACCCCCGCCCTGCCCGCCGTCGAGTCGTTCGACGAACTGGACATGCCCGCGGCCCTGTTGAAGACGCTGACCCGCCAGGGCGTCACCTCGCCGTTCCCCATCCAGGCCACCACGCTGCCGAACTCGCTGGCCGGCCGTGACGTGCTCGGCCGGGGCCGGACGGGCTCCGGCAAGACCATCGCCTTCGGTCTCGCCGTGCTGGCCCGCACCGCCGCGCGTGCCGCCGGCCGCAGGGCCGAGCCGGGCAGCCCGCTGGCCCTGGTGCTGGTCCCCACCCGGGAGCTCGCGCAGCAGGTCACCGAGGCGCTCACCCCTTACGCGCACTCGGTGCGGCTGCGGATGGCGACCGTGGTGGGCGGCGTGTCGATCGGCCGCCAGTCCCAGGTGCTGCACCGGGGCGCCGAGGTCGTCGTGGCCACCCCCGGCCGGCTGAAGGACCTGATCCAGCGCGGCCACTGCCGGCTGGACGACGTCGACATCGCCGTCCTGGACGAGGCCGACCAGATGGCCGACATGGGCTTCCTGCCCCAGGTCACCGAGCTGCTCGAACAGGTCGCCGCCGACTGCCAGACGCTGCTCTTCTCCGCCACCCTGGACCGCAACGTCGACCGGCTGGTGCGCCGTTTCCTCAAGGACCCGGTCACCCACTCGGTGGATCCGTCGGCCGGAGCGGTCACCACCATGGAGCACCACGTGCTGCATGTGCAGAACCACGACAAGAACACCCTGATCGTCCGCATCGCCGCCCGGGACGGCGGGGTGATCATGTTCACCGAGACCCGGGACCGAGCCGACGCGCTGGTCGAGGACCTGCTCGCCAACGGGGTGAAGGCCGCGGCCCTGCACGGCGGCAAGTCCCAGCCCCAGCGCACCCGGACCCTGGAGCAGTTCCGCACCGGCCAGGTCACCGCGCTGATCGCCACCAACGTCGCCGCGCGGGGGATCCACGTCGACGGCCTCGACCTGGTCGTCAACCTGGACCCGCCGGTCGACCACAAGGACTACCTCCACCGGGGCGGTCGTACCGCCCGGGCCGGCGAGTCCGGCACCGTCGTCACCCTCGTCCTGCCCAGCCAGCGCCGCCAGATGGCCCGGCTGGCGGCCACCGCCGGCATCGCCCCCACGACCACCCGCGTCCACTCCGACGACGACGAACTCGCCCGCCTCACCGGGGCCCGCGTTCCGACCGGCATCCCCGTGACGATCCCCGACCCGGTCGTCGAGCGTCCCCGCCGCTCCGCCCGGGGCGCCGTCGGTGGCGGGCGCCGCCGCCCGGCCGGCGCTGCCGCCGCCCGTCATCCGCGCTCCGTGAGGTCCGCCGCGCGGTCCTGACCTTGTTCGTGCGGGCCCGGTACGACGGCCCCGTGCTCCCCGCCCCGACGGGCGGTGGAGCGCGGGGCCGTTCGCGTTCAGGCCTGGGGCGGGCCGCCTTCCGCGGCGAGGAGGAAGTCGAGGGCCGGCCTGGTCTGGTCCCTGAGCAGGTGGCCGGCCTCGGGGAGGAAGGTGACCGAGACCCGGGGGGCGGCCCGCTGGAGCCGGCGGCGGGTGTCGTGGGAGTCGATGAGCCGGTCGCGGCCACCGATGGTGACCTGCACCGGCATCTCCAGGCCCGCCAGGTCGGCGTCGGTGACGACCGGGAGCTTCTCCCGCCGCGGCCGGAAGTGCTGATGGATGAGCAGCACGTACTCGCCGAAGGCGCGCTGCTCGGCCGTGGGCGGGGCGGTGGTGGGGGCGGGGCCCAGGGCCAGCCCCAGCATCGTGCGCCGCCCCCACTCCCCGAACGGCAGCACGAACAGCGCGGCGACCAGGACGCCCCACTTCTGGCGGCCGATCCCGCTGGGGCAGCGCAGCGCCAGCCGGTCCACCCGCTGCGGGCGGCGGATGGCGTAGTCGAGGGCCAGCAGCCCGCCCAGCGACGTCCCCGCGAAGGCGGCGCGCTCGACGCGCAGCGCGTCCAGCACGTCGTCCAGCCACAGCGCGTGCGCGTCGGAGTGCAGTTCGGGGCGTACGGGGGCGCTCAGGCCGGGCTCGCCGATCACGTCGACGGCGTAGACGCGGAAGTGCCGGGCCCACAGGGCCACGTCGTCCGCCCACATCGCCGCGTTCGCCCCGGACCCGTGCAGCAGGACCAGGGGCGCCGCGTCCTCGGGGCCGCAGGCCAGGACGAAGGTCGAACCCTGGCGGGTGGGGACGTGCAGCCGTTCGGCGGGCACGGGCCAGCGGTCCAGGAGGGCGGTGTACTCCTGGGCGAGGACGCGGGCGCCCTCGTCGGAGGTGTAGATGGTCATGCCGTACTCCAGCTCGCTCGATAGGTAGGTATCTATCCTTAAACTACCGCGAGAGGTGAAGTAAAGGTGATTTTAGGGAGTGATGGGGAGTGGGTCGCCTCGGGCGGAAACGACTCCGGCCCGGCCGCCGTTGAGGGCGACCGGGCCGGGAGGCGGGAAGGCTCAGGAGCGCTTGGGCGGCATCACGGCCAGTGCGAGGAGGAGCACCAGGACGCCGCCGCAGGCGTTCCAGAAGCCGTTCTCCAGATCGCCGATCCCGAGCGAGAGCGGCTTCAGCTCCCGCCCCTTCTGGTACACCCAGAGCACGCCGGTGACCACCGCGACCACGGCGGCCAGGAGCAGGCCCGGGCGCGAGCGCACCAGCAGCGCCAGCACCGCGATCGCCGCGGCGACGGCCAGCAGCAGGAACATCGACATACCGGTCGACGTGGTGCGGGTGGGTGACATGCCCCGGAACAGGTCGGCGACCGGTACGGACCTCGGATCGCTCTTGGCGTACCAGGGCTGGAACGAACTGAGCACCAGCCCTGCCGCGCCGGCCAGGGCCAACAAGCTTGCTACGGCGGTTCGCATGGGACGGGACCCCCACTTTCCTCTTGGTCGTGTTCCTCATGGCCGGCCGATCGTCATCACGATCGGCGCCCCCGCCTGGAGCATGCCATGGACGACCGGCCGGTCGGTGCCCAACAGCCGGATCAGCGCCACAAGTCGGGCGACGGCCGGGTGCGGCGCGCGAGCCCGCGGAAACGACGGGGCGGCAGCCGGAGGGTCAGAAGATCGAGCAGCCGGAGAGCGTGGTCAGGGCGTCCAGGGCGGTGACCGCGGCCACCGAGTTGCCGGCCTGGTCCAGCCGGGGGCCCCAGGCGCAGACCGCGGCCCGCCCGGGCAGTATCGCGAGGACGCCGCCGCCCACGCCGCTCTTGCCCGGCAGTCCGACCCGGAAGGCGAACTCGCCCGCCGCGTCGTAGGTGCCGCAGGTGAGCAGGACGGCGTTGACGCGCTTGGCCTCGCTGCGCGACATCAGCCGGGTGCCGTCGGTGCGCACCCCGTAGCGGGCCAGGAAGGCGCCCGCCAGGACCAGGTCCCGGCAGCTGGCGGACACCGCGCAGTGCGCGTAGTAGTGGTCGAGGACGGTCTCGACCGGGTTCTCCAGATTGCCGTGGCTGGCGATGAAGTGGGCCAGGGCGGCGTTGCGGTGGCCGTGCTCGGCCTCGGACGCGGCCACGACCGGATCGGTGTCGAGCAGCGGGTTGCCGGACTCCCGGCGGAGGAACTCGCGGACCGCCCCGGCGGCGTCGCCCGTCATGGTCTGCAGGCGGTCGGTCACCACGAGCGCGCCGGCGTTGATGAACGGGTTGCGCGGGATGCCGTGCTCGCTCTCCAGCTGCACCAGCGAGTTGAAGGGATTGCCGGACGGCTCCCGCCCCACCCCGCGCCAGAGCGTGTCCCCGCCGTGGGCCAGGGCAAGCGCCAGGGTGAACAGCTTCGAGACGCTCTGGACGGAGAACGGCTGCTCCCAGTCCCCGACCCCGTACAGCTCGCCGTCGACGGTGGCCACCGCCATGCCGAAGGCGTCCGGGTCGACCGTGGCGAGGGCGGGGATGTAGTCGGCGACATGCCCTTGGTCGCCGGTCGCCCGCGCGGCCGCCGCCGCGGCATCCAGCAGCAGCCGGTAGTCGAGGTTCTCTCCGGCGGGCATACCGTTCAACGCTGTTCCTCCATGAGCACGATCAGGACCACGACCTGGTCCGATACAGGATTATCCGTGCTCCGGGACGCGCGGACGCGCACCCCGACTCCACCTGAAACACAACTCAGTCATTCTCTTAACCGGGTTCAGTTATGCTGCTCCGTGCGTACGCGCTGCGGGCGCACGGCCGGGCGGAACCGGTGGCAGGGAAGTGACGGGGAAAGGGGTGCGGCGATGGCGGGAGACCTCCGGCGCGCGGACGGCGAGCGGAAGACGGCCGGTCTCGACGGGGAACTGGAAGGCGAACGGGCCCACGTCGAGGCCTGCCGGGCGGCCCTGGCCTGGCAGGTCGAGGACGCGGACCACCAGGTCGCCGCCGCGGAGGACGTCTCCGGCGACGGCGCCGGCGCGGAGGCCCTCGGCCGTTACCTGCGGACCCGGGCCCGGCGGATGCGGGAACTGCCGCAGAGCCCGGCGTTCTTCGGCCGGCTCGACTTCGACGACGCCCCGGAGACCGGCGACCACCGGCGCCAGCGCTACTACGTGGGCCGCCGCCGGATCTCGGCCGACCCGGCCGCGCCGCCGCTGGTGATCGACTGGCGGGCCCCGGTCTCCCGGGCGTTCTACCAGGCGAGCGCAGACCGGCCGCTCGGCCTCGCGAGGCGACGGCGCTTCGGCTGGGCGCCGTCGAGCCCCGGCGCGCCCGAGGACCTCACCGGCCTGGAGGACGAGCACCTGGACCGCGCCGGGGCGCTGGGCGGGCGGCGAGGCACCGGCGGCATCCTCGCCGCCGAGATCGAACGCCCCCGGACCGGGCCGATGCGTGACATCGTCGCCACCATCCAGCCCGAGCAGGACGCGCTGGTGCGCGGCGGGCTGACCGAGTCGGTGTGCATCCAGGGCGCGCCGGGCAGCGGCAAGACCGCCGTCGGCCTGCACCGCGCCGCCTACCTGCTCTACACCTTCCCCCAGCGGATCCAGCGCGGTGGCCTGCTGGTCGTCGGCCCGAACCCGACCTTCCTGCGCTACATCGCCGAAGTCCTGCCCGCGCTCGGCGAGATCGACATCGCCCAGTGCACCGTCGAGGACCTGGTGGCCACGCACCCCGTCCAGGCGGAGGACGACGATCGGGCCGCCGCGGTCAAGCAGGACGCCCGGATGGCGGCCGTGCTGCGCCGGGCGCTGTACGGGCGGGTCGACGCGACCGGCTCCGAGGCGTTGGTCGTCCCGGACGGCTCCTACCGCTGGCGTGTCCCGGCGGACGAACTGGACCGGATGGTCACCGAACTGCGCGAGCAGGACGCGCCGTACGCGATCGGCCGGGAGAACCTCCGCACCCGAGTGGTGGCCGCGCTCCAGGACCGGGCCGAGCGGCGGTCCGGGATCAAGGGCGGAGCCTGGCGGGCGAGGATCGGCCGCTGCCGGCCGGTGGCGGCCTTCCTCGACGCGGCGTGGCCCGCGCTGCGCCCGGAGGCGGTGCTGGCGGCCCTGCTCGGCGACCCCGCCGTCCTGGCCGAGGCCGCCGACGGCCTGCTCACGCCGGCCGAGCAGGCGGCGATCCGCCGGCACCGGCCGCCGCGCTCGCCGAAGAGCGCGCGCTGGTCCGGGCACGACCTGCTGCTGCTCGACGAGGTGGCCGGGCTGATCGAGCGGCCGGCCGGCTTCGGCCACGTGGTGGTCGACGAGGCGCAGGACCTCTCGCCGATGCAGTGCCGGGCGATCGCCCGCCGCAGTGCCTTCGGCTCGCTCACCGTCCTCGGCGACCTCGCGCAGGCGACCGCGCCGTGGTCGGCGCGCAGCTGGCCCGAGCAACTGGCGCACCTGGGCAAGCCGCAGGCGGCCGTGGTGCCGCTGACCACCGGTTTCCGGGTGCCGGCGGCCGTCCTGGCGCTGGCCAACCGACTGCTCGCCGCGCTGGACGTGGGCGTCCCGCCGGCCCGCTCGCTGCGCCAGGACGGCGAGATGATGGTGCGTCATGTCGGCGACCCGGGTCGGGCGGTGGTGCAGGCGGTGCGCGGCGCGCTGGAGCGGGAGGGGTCGATCGCGGTCATCGCCGCGGACGCGGAGGCCCCGGGGGCCGCCTCGGCGCTGCGGGAGGCCGGGGTGGCGGCCGCGTCGGCGGCGGAGGTCGGCACCCCGGCACGGGTCACGGTGCTACCGGCCTCGCTGGTCAAGGGACTTGAGTACGACCATGTGATCGTGCTGGAGCCCGCCGCCATCGTCGAGGCCGAACCGCGCGGCCTGCACCGCCTCTACGTGGTTGTGACCCGGGCGGTGTCCCGGCTGGACGTGCTGCACGCCCGTCCGCTGCCGGCCGCCTGGTCCTGAGGGCGGCCGGCAGCCGGGCGGCCGCGCGCGGGCCGTCAGGGGGCGGAGGTGGGGGCCTGGACGGGCGGGCCGGTGAGGAGGGTGCCGGTGTCGGAGTAGGGCCAGCCGTTCGGGACGCAGCCGTGCAGGCCCTTGATCTGCTGCATCATCACCGGCGCCGGAGCGCCCGGGCCCGGGCAGTCGACGTGGCCGTTGCCGAGGATGTGGCCGACCTCGTGGTTGACGGCGAGCGCGTGGTAGAGCTCGGGCTTGCCGACGTAGAACTCCGAAAGCTCCGTCCAGCGCTTGAGGTTGATGACGACCTGGTGGCCCACGCCGCAGTTCACCGTGCCGCCGGTGTCCAGGCCGTACTGGCCGCAGATCCGGTCGGTGGTCTTCGGGGTGGCCAGGTAGACGGTGAAGTCCACCGGGTCGGCGGGCATGCGCTGGAAGGAGGCGGTGCCACCGGCGGCCCAGCCGTACTGGACGTTCCCGAGGACCGCGTCGACCTCGGCGGCGAACTGCCCGGGGCTCTCGGCGATCCCGTTCTCCGCCCGCACCTTGTAGCGGTACAGGTGCTCGCCGGTGCCGAAGCGGGGCGAGTCGCCGGCGGCCGTGGTGAACTCCATGGGCTTCTGCCCGTCGCCCGGGGCCCACGGGTGCCACCACAGCAGGCCGGCGGTCACGGCGCCCGCCACCACCAGGGCGAGCGCGCCGTGCCAGAGCCGCAGGCGCCGGAATCCGGTGAACCTCTTCATCGGCTGCCCCCGGCTGCGAGGCGCGCCCTCGCTCCGGTGGTCGGGTCGGGTCCGGTAGACCCGCCGGGTATGGAGGTGTGGGGCGTCGGGGTGGGCATGGCGGTGAAGGGCTCCTGGGCGGGTTCGGTCGGGATCAGACGAGTCTAGGCGGAGTTCAGACGGGTTCAGACGGGTTCGGACGGGGTTCGGTCGCCGAAAGGAAGGGCGTTATGGGGAGGAACGGGCGAAAGCGGACCACCGGTTCAGTCGGTCGGTGACGGTCCGTCGGTCGCGCGGCCCGATCGGTTCCCGGAACCACTCGAAGGTGCCACCCGTGCGGCGTGTCCCTCGGCGTCGGCGGCGCTTTCCGCTGTCGTGGTGCACGTTGATCACCGGCCGCGTCCGAGCGGACCCGGCCGGGCTTCCCCACCCCGCCCCATCCCACCTCACCTCACCGGAGGCACCGCCATGTCCATCACCACCGTCCTCACCGTCGACGGCATGAGCTGCGGCCACTGCGAGAAGACGGTCAGCGCCGGGCTGGCCGCCCTCCCCGGCGTCACCGGAGTCAGCGCCGACGCGCCGACCGGCCGCGTCACCGTGGCGTCCGCGCAACCGCTCGACGACGCCGTACTCCGTGGCGCGGTCGCCGGGGCCGGGTTCACCTTCGTCGGCCGGGGCTGACCCGCCCCCGGCAACCGGCTGAGGGGGAGGGGCGGCCCGGGGCCTGCCCGGCGGATCCGCCGGGCAGGCCCCGGGCGCCCGGGCCGTCCGCCGGCGTCAGCCCATGCTCTTCGCGCCGTCCAGGGCCTCGCGGATGATGTCGGCGTGGCCCGCGTGCTGGGCGCTCTCGGCGACGATGTGCATCAGCACCCGGCGGGCCGACCATTCGGTGTCGGCCTCGAACCAGGGGGCCTTCGGCAGCGGCTGGGCGGCGCCCAGGTCGGGGAGGGTGGCGACCAGGTCGTCGGTGCGGCGGGCCACCTCGGCGTACTCGGCCAGGACGCGGGCCAGCGTCTCGCCGGGCAGCAGGCGGAACTCGTCCGCACGGCGGGCGAAGTCGGCCTCGGTGAAGCTGCTGAAGTCGGGCATCGCGGACGGGCCTTCCACGATGAAGGCCACCCAGAACCGCTCGACCGCGCTCACGTGCTTGATCAGGCCGCCCAGGCACAGTGCGCTGACGGTGGTCCGCAGACCGGCCTGCTCGTCGGTGAGGTCGCGGGTGGTGAAGCGCAGGAAGTGCCGTTGCTTGGCCAGGGCCGCCAGCAGGTCGGCGCGCTCGCCGGTGGTGGTGCTGTTGTTCGGGGTCGCGGTGCTGGTCATGGTGGTGGCCTTCCGTTCGGTTCCTGCTCCTTCGGACAAGGTCCACGCTAGACGCGATAGCGGCCACTTCCTGGCCTGAATTCCGGGATGATCGGCGTCATGGCGAACACCAGCACCCGGACGCTGCGACTGCTCTCCCTGCTCCAGACCCACCGTTACTGGCCCGGCGAGGAGCTGGCCGACCGGCTCGGGGTCTCGATCCGCACCCTGCGCCGCGACATCGACCGACTGCGCGAACTCGGCTACCCCGTGGAGGCGCAGCGCGGCGTCGACGGCGGCTACCAACTCGCCGCGGGCGCCGCGCTGCCCCCGCTGGTGATCGACGACGAGGAGGCGGTCGCCCTGGCCGTGGGCCTCCAGGCCGCGGCGGAGAGCCCGGTGGAGGGCATCGCCGAGGCCTCGGTGCGGGTGCTGGCCAAGGTGGTGCAGGTGATGCCCGCCCGGCTGCGGCACCGGGTCGAGGCGCTGCGCGCGGTGACCGTCCCCGTCGGCGGGGGTGCCACGGCCGGGCCGGGCGTCGACCCCGACCGGCTCACCGTGGTCGCGCTGGCCTGCCGGGACAGCGAGCGGCTGCGCTTCTCCTACACCGCCGCCGACGGTCGGCACGCCGAACGGCAGGTCGAACCGCACCGGCTGGTCTGCCTGCACCGCCGCTGGTACCTGGTCGCCTACGACCTCGACCGGCAGGACTGGCGCACCTTCCGGCTCGACCGGCTGAGCGCGCCGCAGGGCGGCGGCGTCCGGTTCGGGCCCCGTTCGCTGCCCGCCGCCGACGCCGCCGAGTTCGTCCGGGCCGGTCTCAACGGCGTGCCGCGCCCGTACCGGGTGTCGGCGCTGGTGGACGCTCCGGCCGCGACCGTCCGCGCCCGGGTCGGCCGGTGGGGCACCGTCGAGGAGGTCGACGCCGGGCGCTGCCACCTGGAGATGACCGCAGACTCCCTGGACTGGCCCACCATGGCGCTCGGCTCGCTGGGCGCGGACTTCCGCGTCCTCGGCCCGCCCGAACTGCTCGACCTCGTCGAGGAGTGGGGCGCGCGGTTCACCCGGGCGGCGCGGGGCGGCCTGGGGGAGTAGGGCACCGGGGCGGGACATCCGCGGCGAGCGGGACCAGCACGTCGTCACCCTGACCATCGACCGCGCGCACGAGCTCGACGCGCTCGACCACCCGACCATCGACGCGCTGCTCGCCGAACCCGACCGCGTCGACGCCGACGACACCGTCCGAGGTCGTGCTGACCGGCGCCGGGCAGCGGGCGTTCAGCGCGGGTGCCGACATCCCGCCGCTCAGGACGACGACAACGCGGACGGCCGGGCCATCCGCTCGGATGGCCCGGCCGCCGCCCCTCGCCCGGGCAGGTCAGAACGCCGAGTTGGCGCACCAGTGCGCGAGCAGTTCCTCGTCCCCGCGCACGTCGAGGCGGGCGGAGGCCAGGTCGAGGCGGCCGTACAGGAGCAGCAGCAGATCGGCGGCGCTCGCCCGGACGGTCGCGTCGGCCTCCGGGCCCGGGCCGTCCGCGTCGAGCCCGAAGCCGTCGGGCCGCAGGCGGATCAGCCAGTCGCCGTCCGCGGAGCCGGCGTTGCCGTCGGTGCGGGTGAAGCGGACGGTGCGGTCCGCGCCGCGCAGTTCGGCGGTCCCCGGGGCGAAGAAGGCGGCGAAGGGCAGGTTGGTGAGGAATTCGGACACCCCGTCGGCGGCCGGCTCCGGGTCGAGCACCGGGGTGCGCCCGAGGGCGAGTTCCGCGTCGGCGCGGTGCACCAGGGTCTCGAACAGCATCCGCCGTACCCAGAAGCGGGCGTGCTGGTCGGCGCCCCAGGCCCACATCGGGGCGTCGAGGTCGGTCTCCGCGAACGCGGCGCCGGCCTCGGCCGCGGCCTCCGCCAGCCAGGCGGGGTAGCCGTCCGGCCCGGCGGGCAGCCGGAGGTCGACCTCGCGGCTGCGGGGCGGCTGCTGGATCCGCTGCCGGAGCAGGACGGTGAACCAGCGCTGCACGCTGCCGGTGTGGCGGGTGAGGTCGGTCAGTGTCCAGCCGGGGCAGGTGGGCACCGGGGTGGCCGGGTCGGCGTCCTGGAGGGCGGCGACGAGCCGGGCGGTCTCCGCGGCGACGGCGGCGCCGTGGTCGATGGTGGTCATGAGGGTGCTCGCTCGGTGTCGGGGTGGCGGGGAGGGGAGAAGCGGTCGGACGAGGGGGCGGTCCGACGAGGGGGGAGCGGTCAGGCGAGGGGCTTGTCGACGACGGCCTTGGCGTGGCTGAAGGTGTCGAGGGAGTACTCGCCGTGGTAGCGGCCCATGCCGCTCTCGCCGACGCCGCCGAACGGCAGCTCGGGCATGGCGAGGTAGGAGACCGGCAGTCCGAAGGAGAGCGCGCCGGAGGAGGTCTCCTCGGTCAGGCGCTGCTTGGTGTGCGCGGACTCGGTGAAGGCGTAGAGGGCGAGCGGCTTGTCGCGCTCGTTGATGAAGGCGATCGCCGCGTCGAGGTCGGGCACGGCGACGACGGGGAGGATCGGGCCAAAGATCTCCGCCCGCATCACGGGGGCCTCGGGGGAGACGTCGGCGAGGACGGTCGGGGCGAGGTAGCGGTCGGCGCGGTCGTGGGTGCCGCCGGTGACGGTCCGACCGTCGGCGAGCAGGGCGGTGAGCCGGTCGAAGTGGCGCTCGTTGACGATCCGGCCGTACTCGCCGCCGGTCGCCGGGTCGTCGCCGTACAGTTCCCGGACGGCGTCGGCGAGGTGCGCCTCCAGCGCGGGCGCGCTCTCGCCGATGGCGAGGACGTAGTCGGGGGCGACGCAGGTCTGGCCGGCGTTGAGGAACTTGCCCCGGGCGATCCGCCGGGCGGTGACCGCGAGGTCGATGCCGGGTTCGACCACCACCGGGCTCTTGCCGCCGAGTTCCAGGGTGACCGGGGTCAGGTGCCGGGCGGCGGCCGCCATGACGATCCGGCCGACGGCGCCGTTGCCGGTGTAGAAGATGTGGTCGAAGCGCTGCTCCAGCAGTGCGGTGGTCTCCGGGACGGCGCCCTCGACGACGGCGACGGCCGCCGGGTCGAGGTAGCGCGGGAGCAGCCGGGCGAGCGCGGCGGAGGTCGCGGGGGCGAGCTCGCTGGGCTTGAGGACGGCCGCGTTCCCGGCGGCCAGCGCGCCGACCAGCGGGGACAGGGCGAGCTGGAGCGGGTAGTTCCAGGGCGCGATGATCAGGACCACGCCGAGCGGATCGCGCACCATGCGGGCCGCGGCGGGCTGGAAGACCTCGGGCACGGCGGCGGGCTTCGGCCGCAGCCACTGCTCCAGGTGGGCGACGGTGTGGTCGAGCTCGTTGAGCGTGAAGCCGATCTCGGTGCGGTAGGCCTCGGTGGTGCTCTTGCCGAGGTCCTCGTGCAGGGCTTGGAGGAACGCCTCGGACTGCTCGGTGAGCAGCGAGCGCAGCGCCGCCAGCTGGGCCTGGCGCCAGGCGAGCGGCTTGGTCCGGCCGGTGTCGAAGGCGGCGCGCAGGCGGGTGACCGTGGCGGCGGCGGTCTCCGGGGCGGCTTCCGTGGCTTCGGGGGCGGTGTCCGGGGTGGCGGCGGGGGTGTGGTTCATGAGGGTCTCGGGGTCCTTCCAGCTGGCTTGAGGACGTCGATGGTTTATGACCTCAAGCATTCTTGGACGGTAAACCTCAATGGTTGAGGGTGTCAAGCAATGTGCCTATGCTCGAACCGTGCACCAGAACCCCCACCCGGACCCACCGGCCACGCCGGGCGAGCTGATGGATCAGCTCGCCCGGGTGGCCGCGGCCTACTACCGCCACTTCGCCTCCGCCGCGGCCGGGCACGGGCTGACCCTGATGCAGGGCAAGACCCTCAGCCTGCTCACCCGGCCGCGCTCCATGCGCGCCCTCGCCGGACTGCTGTCCTGCGACGCCTCCAACGTCACCGGCATCGTGGACCGGCTGGAGGGCCGCGACCTGGTCCGCCGCGAGCCCGACCCCGCCGACCGCCGGGTCAAGAGCATCGCCCTGACCGACCGGGGCGAGCAGACCGTCCGGCTGATCCGGGCCGACCTGATGTCCGGCCTGACCGCGCTGGAACAGCTCTCCGGCCAGGACCGGGCCGCTCTGGGCGCGCTGCTGGACCGGGCGTTCCCCGAGACGGCGCCCCCGCCGGCCTGAGGCCGGGCCGCCGATCCGGGGCTGGGCCGGAGCCCGGTCAGAGCTTCTCGGCCTCGTGGACCTGGTGGAGGTGGATGAGGACGTCGTGGGCCCGGCCGAGGGCGATGGAGGGCAGCGGGTCCTTCGTGAACGTGGACCCGGCCTCGTACACGGGTCGGGCGGTGTCCAGCCAGTCGCGGACCACGCGCGGGGCGGTGCGCAGGTCGACGTAGTAGTCCTGGCGGCGGACCTGGTCCAGGGTGTACTCGTTCATGCCGGGCGTGGCCGGGGGCACGGTGTTCTTCTCCCAGTCGGTGTCGAGGGCGGCGCCCATGGTGAGGAAGGAGCCCTGGTCGAAGGTGAACCCGATGTTCAGGTAGTCCGGGCCGAAGGCGTCGCGCAGGATCGCGCCCTGCGTCTTGGGGTACATCTCGGGATCGCTGGCCAGGTAGCCGACGTGCCCGTTGTGGGCCGAGAGCAGCATCCGGTCGCCGGTGCGGCGCTGCCACCACGCGGTGTTGTCGGCCATGGCCTGGTCGCGGAGGACCTCCGCGGCGTTCACCGAGGCCGTGTCGGTGAGTTCGAAGGTGGCGAAGGCGAAGGTCTGGGCGATGACGCGGGCGTGCTGCACGGCCCAGTCGTACTCCTCGCCGCCGGTGCCCCTGGCGGCGGTGACCAGGTCCAGCGCCTGCTGCGCCTTGGCGGCGTTCTCCTTCCGCTCGGCCACCGGCCGCTTCAGGTAGCCGACGGTGTCGTCGAGCGGGCGCAGGCCCGCGTACAGCCCGTCCACGCGCGCCAGGGCCGCGGGGTCGGCCTTGCGCAGGTAGGCGTCGACCCGGGCGAAGACCTCCTCGCCGAGCTTGGGGGCGCCGACGTCGTCGCCCATGAAGTGGACCGGGCGCTGCGGGTGCTGGCGGTTGTACTCGCGCATCCAGCTGATCAGGTCCACGAACTCCTGACGCTCCCAAGGTGATTGGCCCAGCTCGTCCTTGACGATCTGCCGGGCGTCGCCCTTGCCGTCCTGGAGGAACTTGTCGATCTTCAGGCCCGCCGACCAGCTCATCTCCAGGGCGAAGGTGGTGAAGCCCTTCTCCTGGACCAGGTAGCGGAAGACCCGCTCCTTCATGGTGAAGAACTCGTGCGAGCCGTGCGTGGCCTCGCCGAGGCCCACCACCTTGGCGTCCCCGACCATCGCGCCGAGCGCCCGCAGGTCGCTGGTGCTGCCGCCGGGCTCGGTCGACCGCAGCGGGTGCGCGGACCGCTCCAACGCGCGGACCACCGTGCTCCGCGGGCCGTCCGCCGCGGGGGCGGCGGAGGCCACCGGGGCCAGCAGGGCGGTGGTGGCGGCCGCCGCCGTCACCGCGATCAGTCCGCGTCGGCCGACCATTCGCTTGTTCGCCGTGGTCATGATCTCTCCTCAGATTCCTTGTCCCGAAAGCTCGGTGAGAAGATCATCGGTCGCGGCGGGGGTGCGGCGCGCTGGGGCCGACCGCCGGGTTCTTCGGGGGGATAACCCCCGACCTGCGTCGATGCGGGCTCCGCCCGGTGGGTCAGAGCGCGGCGGCGCGGTGCGTCGGGCGGCCGTCCAGGACGGTGAGCAGCACGGGGACGTCCGGCAGTTCGGTGGCGGGGGTGGTGAGCGGGTCGGCGGCCAGGACGGTGAGGTCGGCGCGCTGCCCGACGGCGATCCGGCCGGCCCGCTCCTCCTCCCCGGCCGCGTGCGCGGCGTTGACGGTCATCGCCCGCAGCGCCTCCAGGGCGGTGAGCGCCTGCCCGGGGTGGTGCGGCGGCTGGGTCAGGTCGCGGCTCGGGCGGCGGTGGCGGGCGCCGGCCAGCACGCCGAGCGGCGGGTACGGGGCGATCGGCCAGTCCGAGCCGAGCACGACGGTGGCGCCCGCGTCCCACAGGTCGCGGCAGCGCCAGGCACGGTCTGCGCGCTCCTCGCCGAGGCGGCGGGACCAGTTGTCGGTGTGGTCGGCCCGGGTGAAGTCGCAGCAGTGGGTGGGCTGCATGGAGGCGATCACGCCCAGTTCGGCGAAGCGCCGCACGACGGAGTCCGGGACGGTCTCGATGTGTTCGATCCGGTGCCGGACGGTACGCGCCCCGGCGGCCGTCTCCGGGCCTTGCGCCGAGGCCACGGCGTCGAGCGCGTGGCGGACGGCGGCGTCGCCGATGGCGTGGGTGGCGGTCGGCACGCCGGCGCGGTGCAGGTGCGCGATGACGCGGGTGTACTGCGCCGGGTCGGGCCAGAACGCGTGGGTGGACTCGCCGTGGCAGTCCGGGCGTTCCAGCCAGGCGGTGCCGTTGTCGATGGTGCCGTCCATGAACAGCTTGACGCCGTCGACCTGCCAGAGCCGGCCGCCCCGGTGCTGCTGTTCGACGAGGGCGCGCAGCCCGTCCGCGTCCACGCCGGGTTGGCACCAGGGGGCGACCCGCAGCCGCAGCGGCAGGTCGCCCGCCTCGTCGAGTTCGGTGTAGAGGTCGAGGCTGTCGCCGTTCGCGTCCATCGCGTGTCCGCCGGTGAGGCCGGTGGCGGCCATGGCGGCGAGCGCGGCGGCCAGGCGGGCGCGGCGTTCGGCCCGGGTGGGCTGCGGGGCGGCACGTTCGACCAGTTCGCAGGCGGCGTCCTCCAGCAGCAGGCCGGTGGGACGCCCGACCGCGTCGCAGACCACCTCGGCGGCCTGGGCGAAGCTGCGCGGGCCGTCGACGCCGGCGAGTTCCAGGGCGCGCGGGCTGGCGAGCATGGAGTGGGCGTCGAAGAGCTGGAGCAGCGCCGGGACGCCGTCGAGGACGGGCGCGAGCGCGGCGGATTCCACCGGCCGGTCGCCGAAGACGTTCGGGTCCAGGCCCCAGGCGTGCAGCCAGGCGCCGGGGGCGAGGGTGCGGACCTCGGCGGCGAGGGCGGCGCGGACATCGGCGAGGTCGGTGCAGCCGGAGAGGTCGAGGCCGTGGGTGAGTTCGGCGCCGGTGACCGGGTGCAGGTGCCCGTCGACCAGCCCGGGGGTGACGACGGCGCCCTTCAGGTCGACCACCGTGGTGGCGGCGTCGGCGAGTCGGCGGATCTCGCGGTCGTCGCCGAGGGCGGCGATCCGGCCGTCGGCGACGGCCAGGGCGGTCTGCGGGAGGGGGCCGCCGGTCGCCGGGTCGAGCAGGCGGGCGGACAGGAGGACGAGGGACGTGCGCACATCGACTCCAGCGGTGTTGCGGGGTGGGGGAGTTGTGAGGTGGAGGGGTCAGTCTTTCCAGGTGAGGGAGCCGCTGGGCAGGCCGAGTTCACGTTCGGCGGTGACCACGGCGAGCCGGGTGACGGCGGAAGGGTGGTCGCGCAGGCCGGTGTTGGCGTGGGCGGCGAGACCGTCGATCACGACCAGGATCTGAAGGGCCGCCACATCGGCGTCCTCGGTGCGGAACTCGCCCTGGGTGGCGCCCGCCTCGATGACGCCGCCGAGCCGTCCGCGCCAGCCGGCCTGCTGCTCCAGGACCCGGCCGCGCAGGACGGGCCGGTAGCGGCTGAGGTGGCGGGCGTTGATCCAGAGCCGGCTCATGTCGTCGTAGGCCGGCCCGGTGGCGCGGGCGAAGAACCGTGCGAGGTGGTGCAGCGGCGACCCGTCGTGCGGGTCGGCGGGCAGCAGCGTCTCCAGTTCGGCGGTGGCGGCGCTGCCGAAGGCCTCGGCGACGAGGTCCTCGACGGCGGGGAAGTAGTGGCTGATCAGACCGGGTCGGACGTCGAGCTGCTCGGCGATCCTGCGCAGCGTGATGCACTCCAGGCCCTCGGTGAGGGCGACGGCGGCCGCCGCCTCGACGATCTCCGCCCGCCGGTCGTCGGCGGATTTGCGGACCCGTTTGCGCTGAACGCTTGACGTCATGTGCCGGATGCTATTGAGTGTGCGACCAATAAGCAAGCAGGTGGGCACGACACCCCCACGGAGGGCCCCCAATGGCGTCCACGCTCCCGGACCACCCCCACCCCGACACCCGCGCCGCCGCGCCGCTCCAGCAGGAGCGGGCCGGCCGGGTCGAGGTCCACGGCATCGACCACATCCCCGAGACCGAACGGCGCGGCCGCGCCCGCGAACTCTTCCCCGTCTGGGCGGCGGCCAGCGTCAACTACCTCAACCTGGTCGTCGGCGGCACCCTCGTCCTGGCCGGGCTCGACCTGCCCCAGGCGTTCGCGGTGGTCGTCGTCGGCAACCTGTTCTGGCTGGGCACCGGCCTGCTGGCGGTCTCCGGACCGGCCGCGGGCGCGCCCAGCGAGGTCATCACCCGCGCCATGTACGGCGTCCTCGGCAACCGCGTGAACAACGCCGTCACCGGCTGGATGATCTCCGTCTGCTACTTCGCGCTCAACCTCGCCGCGGCCGCCGTCGCCGCGTTCTCGCTCGCCGAGCAGGCCGGGATCACCCCGACCACCCCGATCAAGATCGCCATCGTGGTGGCCATCGTCGTGGTGACGCTCACCATCAGCGTCTACGGCCACGCCGCGATCCTCCGGCTCTACCTGCCGATCACCTTGGTGCTCGCCGCCGCCTTCGCCGTCGTCGGGTACGCGGTGCTCCGGCACGCCGACTTCGGCTACACGCCCGCCGAACCGCTCTCCGGCGCCCGCCTGTGGTCCGCCGTCCTGGCCGGCGTCACCCTGATCGCCTCCGGCCCGCTGTCCTACACCACCAGCGCCGACTTCTCCCGCTACCTCCCGCACACCACCTCCCCCCGTGCCGTCCTCGGCTGGACCGCCCTCGGCGGCTTCCTGCCCAGCGTCGCGGTCGGCGGGCTGGGCGTACTCGCCGCCGGCGCCGTCGACATGACGGACCCGCAGGCCGCCCTCCAGCGGATCCTGCCCGGCTGGTTCGACCCGGTCTTCCTGCTCGCCCTGGTCGTCGGCACGATCGCGGTCAACGCGCTCACCGCCTACAGCGCCGGCCTCGCCCTGCAAGCCGTCGGCATCCGGATCCGCCGCACGCTCAGCGTGCTCGTCGACGGCACCGTCGCCGTCTGCCTCACGCTGTACGCGCTGCTGGTCTCCAACTTCCTCGACACCGTCAGCAACGTGCTCCAGCTGACCGTCGTCCTGCTCGGTCCCAGCACCGCGATCTACGCCACCGACATCCTGCTGCGCCGCAACCGCTACGACGGCCGCGCGCTCACGGACGAGAGCCCGGGCAGCCCCTTCTGGTACCGGGCGGGCGTCAACCCGGCCGGCGCGCTCGCCCTCGCGGCCGGGGTGGCCGGCGCCGCGCTCTGCGTGGACACCCTCTACACCGGGCCGGTGGCCGCGCTCGTCGGCGCGGACCTCGCGCTGCCGGTCGGCATGGTCGTCGCGGCGGCGGTGTACGCGGTGCTGGTGCGGGGGACACCGGGGCGTCGGGGTGTCTGAGTGCCTGAGCGCCTGAGCGCGGCCACCCGGCGGCCCCGGCGAACTGCCCCGCCTCCGAAGGGCGCTGAGGGCGCCCGGCCGGGGCGCCACCGGGGACCGGTCAGCAGTATCAGTGTCAGTGGCGTCCGTTAGGGTGCGGACCGGCGGCCCGGCCACGCGGGCCGGCCGCGAGGTGAGGGGGCGTCATGACGGACGGTACCAAGAGGGCGGGGGGCGAGGAGGGCATCCGGTGGCTCGCGGACGCCGGGTGCTCCGTCGACGGCGTCCTGTTCGCCCGGGGGATACCGCCGCAGGAGCTCGCCCGCCGGATGGGCGCCGATCCGGCCGCCGCGGCCGGGCCGCTCAGCGGCACCGAGGTGTGGGACCTCGACATCGAGGTGTTCCGCCCGAGCGACGACGGCGACGGCGTGATCCGGGTCGGCGAGTCCGGTGACTGGTCCTTCGCGGTCGAGTACGGCGACTCCACCGGCGGCGAACGGCTCACCGAGATAGCGCGCGACGGGGTCGAGGTGGTCCACTTCCGCCCGATGCCGGACCACCCGCCCGCGCTGCTCGACTACGCCCGCGACGGCGCCGTGCTGTGCGGGTTCGGTCTCGCCGAGGAGCGCTGGCGCTGGGGCCGGGAGCCCGACCTGCTCGTCCCCGAGCTGGTCGCCGCGGGTGTCCTGGAGTCCGACGGGATCACCCGCGGCCCCGGGGGCGAGCCGCCCGCGGCCGTCCGCCGCCGCACCCTCGGCGTGGTCGGGCGGCGGTTCGGGCTGAGCCTGCCCCGGGCCGTCCTCGGCGAGCTGCGGCTGCCGGCGTACGCGGTGCGGGGCAGGCCGGGGATGGAGCCGCAGGGCCGTTGAGCCCGACCGGCCCCGGGCCCGCCCGGGCCGCGGGCCGGACGTTTTGGATGCCCCGGACGCGTGTTCAGTCGGAACGTGGCCTGGTCCGGCCGGCCCGGGCCTCCAGGTAGCGCCGCTCGGCGAGGCTGGCGGTGGCCTTCGCGGCGCGCCGGTAGTGCTCGTGGGCGCCGGCCGGGTCGCCGGCCTTCTCCAGCAGGTGCGCCCGGACGGACAGCAGCCGGTGGTGCCCGGCCATCCGCCCGTCACCGTCCAGAGCGGACAGCAGGGCCAGTCCGGCGGCCGGGCCGTCGGTCTCGGCGAGGGCGACCGCCCGGTTGAGGGTGACCATCGGGTTGGGTGCGATCCGTTCCAGGATCAGGTAGAGGGCGTGCACCTGGGGCCAGTCGGTCTCCTCGGCGGTGGCCGCGTCGGCGTGCGTGGCCGCGATGGCGGCCTGCAACTGGTAGGGCCCCAGGGTCGGGCCGGCCAGCGCCGCCTCGACGAGCCCGACGCCCTCGTCGATCAGCGCGCGGTCCCAGGCCTTGCGGTCCTGCTCGTCCAGCGGCACCAGGTCGCCGGCCGGGGTGGTCCGCGCCTCCCGGCGGGCGTGGGTCAGCAGCATCAGTGCGAGCAGCCCGGTCACCTCGTCGTCCCGGGGCAGCTGCGCGTGCACCGTCCTGGTCAACCGGATGGCCTCGCGCGCGAGGTCGGGGCGGTGCAACTCCGGTCCGGAGGTGGCGGTGTAGCCCTCGTTGAAGATCAGGTAGAGCACGTGCAGCACGACCCGCAGCCGTTCCTCGCGCTCCGCGCCGTCCGGCAGGGCGAACGAGCTGCCGGCGGCCCTGATGCGCTGCTTGGCCCGGCTGATCCTGGCCGCCATGGTGGCCTCCGGCACCAGGAACGCGCGGGCGATCTCGGCGGTGGTCAGACCGCCGACCGCCCGCAGCGTCAGGGCGGTCCGGGAGGCCGCGGTGAGCGTCGGATGGCAGCACAGGAACAGCAGGACGAGCGTGTCGTCGGTGTCCGGCACCTCCGGCGGCACCACCTCGGCGGCCGTCGCCGACTCCCGTTCGCGGCGCGCGCGGTCGCGGCGCAGCTGGTCGATGAGCCGCCGGGCGGCGACGGTCACCAGCCAGCCGTGCGGATTGTCGGGCCTGCCCTCGGACGGCCACTGCACGGTGGCGGCGAGGACGGCCTCCTGGACGGCGTCCTCGCACCCTTCGAACCGGCCGTACCGGCGAACCAGGGTGCCGAGGACCTGCGGCGTGAGCGCACGCAGCAGGTCCTCGAAATCCGGTGCTGTCATGCCTCCAAGTGTCCGTCGGCGAACATCACCTGCCGCACCTCGACCCCCAGGCCCTCGATCGCGGTGTCCGGGATCAGCGCCGCCAGCTCGATCGCCCGCTCCTTGTCCTCGCAGTCGATCAGGTAGAAGCCGCCCAGGTACTCCTTGGCCTCCAGGAACGGGCCGTCGGTCACCACCGGCTGGCCGTTGCGCACGGTCACCACGGCGGCCTGGGCCGGATCGGCCAGTGCCTGGGTGGTGATCAGCTCGCCGGACGCCTTCAGCGCCTCGATGAACTCGCCGTGGCCGTGGCCGATCGCCGCCTTCTCCTCGTCGGTCAGCGCGTCCATCACGGCCGGGTTGATGTGCAGGCTGATCAGGAACTTCATCTCGTGCTCCTCGTGGTTCGCGGGCCCGGCTGGGCTCCTCGACCGGTGGTCGGAGCCGTCGCCGCGGTCTTGACGTCCTCCGCCGGACGTTCGGAGGAATCCTCGCGGCCGCATCGCCACCCCGCACCCCGCACCCCGCACCCCGCACCCCACATCTCCGCATGGCCCGTACCGGGAGGGCCGGGGCCGGGAACAGTCCCGCCATCGCCCGGGAGTGCGATGGTCACGTCACATCGGGCGCCGCTACTGTGACCCGGTGGCGGAGCGTCACATGGAGCGGGTGGGCCGTCCCGGCCCGGTCCCGTCAGGAGGGGCAGTCATGAAAAGCACTCGTCGTGTGTTCGGAGCGGTGCTCGCGGCCGCCGCCCTGGCCGCCTGCGCCCCGTCGGCGTCGCCCGCCGCGGCCTCGATCGCCGCGCCGGCCGCCTCGGGGTCCGAGGCAGCGAGGGGAGCCGCGTCGGCCGCGGTGGCGAGCGGGAAGGCGGCCTGGACCGGCCAGTTCCGCGGCTACGGGACGGACCAGTGGAAGCACGTCTGGGGCGCGGTCGGCCAGGGGACGTGGGGCGGCTCGGACCTGAGCGCGGTCGACGACCCGGCCGCTCCCGGGGGCGGCTCGGCGCTCCAGGTCACCTACGGCGCCGGGTCCTCCTCCAACCAGTGCACCGACTGCCCGAATCCGGGCGGCGGCCAGTTCTACACGGATCTGACCAGCCTGGGCCTGTCCGCCCTGGCCCAGGGCCGGACGCTGGACCTGAAGTACTCCCTCAAGTTCCCGGCCGGCCGGGACTGGGGCAAGGCGGGGAAGCTGCCCGGGCTGTACGGCGGCAAGATCGGCGAGGAGTCGGGCGGCAACCACGGCGCGGGCTGGTCGACGCGCTACATGTGGCGCGGCGCCAAGGGCGTGCCGGACAACGGCGAGGTCTACCTCTACACCCCGACCAACTCCGGCCCGACCGGCTACGGGGTCGACGAGGGGCTCGGTGACTGGCGCTTCCAGGCCGACGGCGCGTGGCACAGCGTCGAGCAGCTGGTCGACCGCGGCACCGGGGACGTCACCGTCTGGTACGACGGCCGCCAGGTCTACGCGGCGCGCGGGGTGGCCTCGGGCATCGGCGGGATCCCCTTCGGCGGCGTGTTCTTCTCCACCTTCTACGGTGGGCACGACACCAGTTGGGGCCCGGCGAGCACCCAGCGCGCCTACTTCGCGGACTTCTCGCTGTCCTCCGGCGTCCAGCACTGACCGTCAGCCGGCCGTCGCCGTCACGGTGAGGGCCGGTTCGCCGTACGGGGAGGAGGTTCGGGTCCTTCAGGTCCGCACACGGTGTGCGGGTTTCCGTCTACCGCATGAACCGCCCTGATCCGAAACGGATTTGACGGTGAAACACGCGCAAGACATCAGCTTCCGACGTGCGGAGACCGCCCCCCTTGTATTCGGGGGCGGTCTCCGGCATCGCCAGGGGGGCCGGCGAAGCGTCAGTGCTTGTCGATGAAGCCGGTTCAGGCCACGAGTGCGGCGTTGCGCAGCCGGGCGGCGGAGCGGGCCAGGAAGAACGCCGCGAGCAGGGCGGGGCAGAAGCCCACCACGCAGGCGGCGAGGACGGCGGCCGCGGTCAGGCCGACCGGGGACGCGACGGCGGCGACGACGGCGGCCAGCGGAGTGAGCAGGAGGGGGGAGAGCAGCAGCAGGGCCGCCAGCCGCTTCTCCCGGCGGCTCCACTGCGTGGACCGCCAGACCCTGCTCGCGGCGATGACGGCGGCGGCCAGCGCGAGCGGGGGCCCGATGACCGGGACGAACGACAGCGGAACCGGCAGCACCGCGAAGACCAGGGTGCGGACGGTGCGGCCGCGGCTCTCCGGCTCCGGTCGGGTGCCGCCCACCTCGTCGAGCGCGGCGTCGGCGATCTGCCGGGGGCTGCCCAGCTGCTCCAGGACCCGCCGGACGGCGGCCTCGTCGGCGGGGTCGCTCTCGGCGAGCGAGACCTCGACGTGCTCGCGCAGGTCCGCGAGCAGTTCGCGGCGGCGCTGCTCGGGCAGCGGGGCGGTGTACCGGGCGACCGCGTCCAGGTGGGCGCGGACCAGGGGGTGCTCGATGGGGTTGTTCACGGGTTCTCTCCCGGGGCCAGGACGTGGTCGACGGTTTCGCGGAAGGCGGGCCACAGCGTGGTGAACTCCTCCAGTGCGCTGCGGCCGGCGTCGGTGAGCGTGTAGTACCGGCGGGACGGGCCGCTGGCCGAGTCGCGCAGGAAGGTGTCGGCGAGGCCGGCCCGGCGCAGCCGGGACAGCAGGGGGTAGATGGTGCCCTGGCTGGTCGCCAGCATCGGGAACCGGCCGAGCTCCTGCAGCAGTTCCACCCCGTACCGGGGGCCGTCCCGCAGCAGCGCCAGGACGCAGTACTCCAGTACGCCCTTGCGCAGCTGCGTCGCCACCGGTCCGTCGGCCGTACCGGCGTCGCCGTCGTGGTGTGTGATGCCAGGTACCATGCGATGCAAGATAGCATGCGACGCCAGGTAGTGGGCGATCCGGACGAGGGCCGCAGGAGCACCTCACCCGGACGGCGGGTGGCAGCCGGACCGGCGCACGCCCCCCGGCGGGGCCTTCCGACGGGCGTGACCGCCTGGCCACCCCTAGGGTCTGTGATGCGTTGACCGTGCCGAGCGCCGGGGCGCACGCCGCCCCGCCGTCTGCCGGGGCGCGCCCGGCAACCCGAGAGGTGGACCGCTCCATGCACACCGTCGTCCGCGGCGCCGGCGCTTTCGGCCTGGCCGTGCTGCTGCTCGCTTCCGCCGCCGGCTGCCAGGGCGACGCCCGCTCCGCCGTCGAGCCCGCACCGACCTCCCCGGCCTCCCCGCCCGGCTCACCCGCTTCGCCCGCCGCGTCCGCGACCGGACTCGCGGCCCAGCGGCTCGACTGGCAGGCCTGCTCGGCCCCCAGCCCCGCGCAGGGCAGCGGCACCGCGCCCGCCGGTGACTGGCAGTGCGCCACCCTCAAGGCGCCGCTCGACCACGGCAAGCCGGACGGCCCGACCATCGACCTGGCCATGATCCGGAGCCGGGCGAAGGACGAGAAGCACCGGATCGGCTCGCTGCTGTTCAACTTCGGCGGCCCCGGCGCCTCCGGCGTCGCCACGCTGCCCTCCCTCGCCGCCGACTACGCCTCCCTCAACGCCCGCTACGACCTGGTGAGCTTCGACCCCCGCGGGGTCGGCGCCAGCGCCGGGGTGAGCTGCCTGGACGACAAGGCGATGGACGCCAGCCTGGAGATCGACAACACCCCCGGGACCCCCGACGCGGTGAAGGCGCTGGACGCCAGCAACGCGCAGTTCACCGCCGCCTGCGAGCACAACTCCGGTCCGGTGCTGCCCTACGTGGACACCGAGAGCGCCGCCCGCGACCTCGACCTGATGCGGCAGGTGCTCGGCGACGAGAAGCTCTACTACTTCGGCATCAGCTACGGCACCCAGCTCGGCGGCGTCTACGCGCACCTGTTCCCGCAGGAGGTCGGCCGGATCGTCCTGGACTCGGTCGTCGACCCGACGAAGGACCCGCAGCAGGCCGCGCTCGGCCAGGCCCAGGGCTTCCAGCTCGCGTTCGACAACTTCATGAAGGCCTGCGCCGCCGAGGAGGCCGCCGCCTGCCCGACGGGTGCCGGCGGCGTCGAGGGCACGGCGGCGGTCACGGCGCTGCTGCAGAAGCTGGAGCAGTCCCCGCTGCCCACCACCGGCGGGCGGCAGCTCACCGAGACCCTGGCCGTCACCGGCATCGCCGCGGCCCTGTACAGCGAGGAGACCTGGCCCGTCCTGGCCGCCGGGCTCACCGAGGCGATGCAGCAGGGCACCGGCAACACCCTGCTCGAACTCTCCGACGCGATGTTCGGGCGCGACCCGCAGGGGCGCTACACCAACCTGAGCGCCGCCAACCGGGCGATCAACTGCGTGGACGCCCGGCAGCGCTACTCCGACCAGGACGTCGAACAGCAACTGCCGCAGTTCCGCGACGCCTCCCCGGTGTTCGGCCCCTACTCCGCCTGGGGCCTGACGAGCTGCACCGGCTGGCCGGTGCCGGGCAAGGCCGACCACCCGGACGTCTCCGCCGCCGGCGCGGCCCCGATCCTGGTGGTCGGCACCACCGGAGACCCGGCCACCCCGGTCGAGGGCGCCCACGCGATGGCGCAGCAGCTCGGCCCGGGCGTCGGCGTCAGCGTCACCCTCCAGGGCGAGGGCCACGGCGGCTACAACACCGGCGACCCGTGCCTGAAGCAGGCCGTGGACGCCTACCTGCTGGACGGCACCGTGCCGGCCGACGGGAAGACCTGCAGCTGAGAAGTGGCCCACCACGACGGTGATCGATTGGCCCTGGAAGGTGGTCCACTCGGCGCCTAGGCTCTTCACCGTGACCACCAAAGTCGATTTCTACTTCGATCCGATCTGCCCGTTCGCCTGGATCACCTCCCGGTGGATCCTGGAGGTCGAGCGCCACCGCGAGCTCGACCTCACCTTCCGGGTGATGAGCCTGTCCGTCCTCAACGAGGGCCGCACCGACCTGCCCGAGCGCTACCAGCGCCTGATGACCACCGGCTGGGGCCCCGTCCGGGTCTGCATCGCCGCCGCCGAACAGCACGGCGAGCACGTGCTGCGCGACCTGTACACCGAACTCGGCACCCGCCTGCACGACCAGGACCGGCCCGCCGACGACGCCGTCATCCGGGAGGCCCTGGTCGCGGCCGGGCTGCCGGAGGAACTCGCCGCCGCGGCCGACAGCACGGCGTACGACGTCGCGCTGCGCAAGAGCCACCACGAGGGCATGGACCCGGTCGGCGAGGAGGTCGGCACACCGACCATCCACGTCGACGGCGTCGCCTTCTTCGGCCCGGTGCTGACCGCCATCCCGCGCGGCGAGGACGCCGTCCGGGTCTTCGACGGGGTGCGGCTGCTGGCCGGCTACCCGAACTTCTTCGAGCTCAAGCGGACCCGGACCGGCTCGCTCGACTTCTCCTGACGGCCCCGGCCGGCCCCCGCGCCGGGGCCGGCCGGTTCGTCCTGGACCTCCCGTCCGGGCCCTTCTCGCCCCACCATGGAGAGGAAGGCCCGGCGACGGAGAGGCGGTGAGCGTGGATGATCACCCGAGTCCGGCTGCGCGCCGCCCGCCACCCCGCGACCCCGCCGCCCCCGGGCGGGGGCCCCGGGCGGCCCCGCACCCCCGGCGGCCCGCCGCCCAAGCCGCCTGCGCCCGCGATGCGCCGCTGGCTGCTGCCCGTCGCCGTCCTGGTGACCCTGCTGCTGCTCATCCTGTTCTCGCGCTCCGGCTCGACCGGCGCCACCTACGGCTACACCGACTTCCTCAACCGGGTCGGCGCCGGCCAGGTGCGGACCGTGGACATCACCGACACCGGCGGGGTCACCGGCACCCTCAAGGACGGCACGCACTTCACCAGCCAGATCCCGACCGCCCTGGACACCTCCCAGCTCAGCGGCGAGCTGGCCGGCCAGCACGTCGACATCACCGCCAGCCGCGGCGGCGGCAGCTCGATCTGGTCGACGCTGCTGCTGTTCCTGCCGCTGCTGCTCTTCGGCGGGCTGTTCCTGTGGTCCGGCCGGATGGCCGCCCGCTCGCTCGGCGGCGGCCTGAGCGCCATCGGCCGCTCCCGCGCCAAGATCATCGAGGCCGAGCGGCCCGCCACCCGCTTCGCCGACGTCGCCGGGTACGAGGGCGTCAAGCAGGAGGTCAGCGAGGTGGTCGACTTCCTGCGCAGCCCCGAACGCTACGCCGCCGCCGGCGCCAAGGGCCCGCGCGGGGTGATCATGGTCGGCCCGCCCGGCACCGGAAAGACCCTGCTCGCCCGGGCCGTCGCCGGGGAGGCCGAGGTGCCCTTCCTCTCCGTGACCGGCTCCGGCTTCGTCGAGATGTTCGTCGGCGTCGGCGCCTCCCGCGTCCGCGACCTCTTCGACGAGGCCCGCAAACGCGCGCCGTCCATCATCTTCATCGACGAGATCGACGCCGTCGGCGGCCGCCGCGCGGGCGGCACCCGGCTCGGCGGCAACGACGAGCGCGAGCAGACCCTCAACCAGCTGCTCTCCGAGATGGACGGCTTCGACCCGACCACCGGCATCGTCGTCATCGCCGCCACCAACCGCCCGGACGCCCTCGACCCGGCCCTGCTGCGCCCCGGCCGGTTCGACCGCCAGGTCACCGTCCCGCTGCCCAACCAGGCGGAACGGGCCGCGATCCTCGCCGTCCACGTCCGCGGCAAGACCCTCGCCCCCGATGCCGACCTCAACCGCATCGCCCGCGGCACACCGGGCTTCTCCGGTGCCGACCTCGCCAACCTGGTCAACGAGGCCGCCATCAACGCCGTCCGCGCCGACCGCGCCACCCTCACCGCCGACGACCTCGACGCCGCCCGAGACCGCGTCCTGCTCGGCCGCCGGGACTCCTCCAACGCGCTGCTGCCCGAGGAACGCCACGCCGTCGCCGTCCACGAGTCCGGGCACGCCCTGACCGCCGCGCTCTGCGAACACGCCGACCCCGTCGCCAAGGTGACCATCCTCCCGGCCGGCGTCGCCCTCGGCGCGACCGAACAACTCCCCGAAGCGGAACGCCACCTGTACACCGAGGGCTACCTCACCGACCTGATCACCGTCCAGCTCGGCGGGCGGGCGGCCGAGCTGGTGGTCTTCGGCGAGGGCTCCACCGGCGCCGCCAACGACCTCGCCCACGCCACCGGCGTCGCCACCCGGATGGTCCGCGAATTCGGCCTCTCCCCGGAACTCGGCCCGGTCGGCTACTCCAGCGGCTCCCCGAACTACCTCGGCGACGGTCCCGAGGACCTGTTCCGCCGTCCGTACTCCGAGCAGACCCAGCGCGCCGTCGACGAGGCGGTGGCCCGCCTGCTGCGCCGCGCCGAACGCCGCGCCGTCGACCTGCTCCGCGAACACCGCCACCACCTCGACGAACTGGCCGCCCTGCTGGTCGCCCAGGAGACCGTCGACGGCGCCGTCGTCCTCGACATCCTGCGGCACCCCGCGTAGGCGCCCGCCCCGGCCTGCCGCAGCACCGCCACCACCTCGTCGAACGCTTCGAACCCGCTGGTAGCGTCCTGGGCGGGCACCCACCGTGTCACCTTCACCCGGGAGTCGATATGACCGAACCCCTGTCCGCCGACCTCCAGCGGGAGATCGCCCGTACCCTGCGGGTGGCCCCCGTCCCCAGCCCCGAGCGGGAGGCCGAGCGCCGGGCCGACTTCCTCGCCGACCAGCTCCGGGCGGCCGGCGCCCGCACGCTGGTGCTCGGCATCAGCGGCGGCGTCGACTCCACCACCGCCGGGCGGCTCTGCCAGCTCGCCGTCGACCGGCTGCGTGCCGCCGGACACCCGGCCGAGTTCTGCGCCATGCGGCTGCCCTACGGCACCCAGGCGGACGAGGCGGACGCCCGCCGCGCGCTCGACTTCATCCGGCCGGACCGGACCCTGACCGTCGACATCAGGCCCGCGACCGACGCCGCCCTCGACGCGCTGACGTCCGCCGGCCTCACCTTCGCCGACCGCTCCCACGAGGACTTCGTCCGCGGCAACGTCAAGGCCCGCCAGCGGATGGTGGCCCAGTACGCGGTCGCGGGCGCCACCGGCGGCCTGGTCGTCGGCACCGACCACGCCGCCGAGGCGGCCGTCGGCTTCTTCACCAAGTACGGCGACGGCGCCGCCGACGTGATGCCCCTGGACGGGCTGACGAAGCGTCAGGTCCGCTCCCTGGCCGAGGCCTTGGGGGCCCCGGTGGACCTCGTCCACAAGACGCCCACCGCCGACCTGGAGAACCTCGCCCCCGGCCGCCCCGACGAGGACGCCCTCGGCGTCCCCTACGAGGCCCTGGACGACTTCCTGGAGGAGCGGCCGGTGAGCGAGGAGGTCTTCCGCACCGTCCTCGGCCACTACCGCCGCACCGAGCACAAGCGCCGCCCGCCCGCCACCCCGGCGTAGGGGCCGGGCGGGGGCGGCGCCGTCGCTGGCCCCGCCGACGACCCGGGCGGGAGCACGGCTACGGTACGGGGAACAGGCGTTCGACATCGAGGGAGGACAGCGTGGACGAGGTGACGTCGCGTCCGGTGGCGTGGGTGGTCGGCGGCCGGGAGGAGGTCAGGGACGACGACTGGGGGAGCGTCGGCGCGGTGATCCGGCTGGACGGCGCGCAGTTCGGTGAGGAGGCGCTGTACGGGCTGGCGGACTTCTCGCACCTGGAGATCGTGTACCACTTCGACCGGGTGCCCGCCGACAAGGTGGAGACCGGGGCCCGGCGCCCGCGCGGCAACCCGGACTGGCCGCTGGTCGGCATCTTCGCCCAGCGCGGCAAGAACCGCCCCAACCGGCTCGGCGTCTCGCGCTGCCGGCTGGTCCGGGTGGACGGCCTGGACCTGCACGTGACCGGGCTGGACGCGGTGGCCGGTACGCCGGTGCTCGACATCAAGCCCTACCTGGCCGAGTTCGGCCCGCGTGGCGAGGTCAGCCAGCCCGCCTGGTCGGCGGAGCTGATGCGCGCCTACTACGACGCCGGGACGAACTGACACCGGGACGAACTGACGCCGAGTCGGCTTCTGGCCGCGTGCCGCTGCGGGGCGGGGCCCCCGCCCCGCAGCCGTACGCCCCGCGGCGGCGGGCCCTACTGCGTCGCGATCCAGTCCGTGACCAGCGTGTCCAGCACTCCCAGCGGCAGGCTGCCGTGCCCGATCAGCTGGTGGTGGAACTCCCGGATGTCGAACCGGCCGCCCAGCGCGGCCTGCGCGCGCTCGCGGTGCCGGACGATCTCCCGGCGGCCGATCAGGTACGCGGTCGCCTGGCCCGGCCAGGCGAGGTAGCGGTCGATCTCGTTGCGGACGTTGGCCTCGGTGGTGGCCGTGTTGTCCCGCATGAAGGCGATCGCCCGCTCTCGGGACCAGCCGTAGTGGTGCAGCCCGGTGTCCACGACCAGGCGCACGGCCCGCAGCGCGTCGAGCGACAGCATGCCGAAACGGGAGAGGTCCGAGCTGTACAGCCCCATCTCGTCCGCGAGCCGCTCGGTGTACAGGCCCCAGCCCTCGACGTGGGCGGTCAGCTGGCCGCTCGGCCGGCGCCGGAACTCCGGCAGGTGGTGCAGCGTCTGGGCGACGGCGATCTGCAGGTGGTGGCCGGGCACGCTCTCGTGGAAGGCGATCGCCTCGTACTCGTACCTGAACCTGGACTGCGGGCGCAGCGTGTTGATCCAGTGGGTGCCGGGCAGGCCGCCCGGGCCCGGCGGCTGGTAGTAGGCCAGCGGCCCGGTCTCCGCCTCGATCGGGTCGATCTCCCGGGTCACGCAGTCGGCGATCGGGTAGGCCCGGAAGTAGTCGGCCGAGGCGCGGCGGGCGCGCTCCAGCGCCGCGTCGACCAGGGCGATGATCTCCCCGGCGCTGTCGAAGCGCAGCGCGCGGTCCTCCCGCAGCGCGGCCAGCACGGCGTCGGGGCCGGTGATGCCGAGCACCTTGCCGCCCAGCTCGGCGAACTCCTCGCGCAGCTGCGCCAGGGTGTCCAGGCCGATCCGGTGGACCTCCTCCGGGGTGAGCCCGGGCCGGGTGTAGCGCGTGACGGCGTCGGCGTAGCCCTCGGCGCCGCCGGGCACGTGGCAGACCCCGGCCCGGTCGTCCGGCCGGGCGTCCGCGGCCAGCCGCTGGGCCAGGCCGGCCCGGTAGCGGGCCACGGCCGGGCGCACGCCGTCGAGGACGATCACCCGGCCCCGGTCGAACTCCGGGCGGCCGTGCAGCGCGCGCAGCACCTGGTCGTCGTCCGGGCCGGCGACCAGGTAGGCGTCGAGCTGGTCGAGGGCGGCGTCGACGCCGCTGCGCAGGGGCGTGCGGCCCTCGGCGGCGGCGTCCAGGTGGAGCTGCAGGGCGGCGTCGAAGTAGCCCGGCAGGCCGGCCAGCCGCTCCAGGTACGCGTCGGCGCCCTCCTGGTCGACGGAGGTCATGGCGAGCGAGGTGAAGGCCTCGTTCTGGGGCGCGGTGATGGTCGCCGAGATGCTGAAGTCACCCAGCCCGTGGGTGATCCGGCCGGTGCCGTTGTCGATCAGCCGCCCGAGCACGCGGTGGGTGACCAGGTCCTCGCCGGCCAGCGCGTCCACCGGGATCGCGGCCAGTCGCGCCCCGAAGCCCGCCAGCGCGTCCCGGTGGCGCAGCGCGGCCGCGCGGGACGGGTCGGGCACCTCGTGGGCGTAGCCCTCGACCCCGCTCAGGGTCGCGTCGAACGGGGCGTGGGCGTTCTCGGCGGCGAAGTACTCCTCGGCCAGGGCGGCGAGTGCGGTGGGGGCGGTGAGCGCGGCGGGTTCGTCGTGGTGCGGTTGGTCGGTCATGCGCGCTCCCCGGTCCGGTGTGGTCAGAGTGACGAGGGTTGCCTGGGCGCCCCGGTGGCGCCGATTATTCGGAGTCGGCGGCGGCGCGGTCAATACGCGGCGCGGGGAAAGGGGTTCTCCCCGGCGCCCGGTGGCGCCGCCGCGACCAGGGCGATCCGACCGTCCAGTGACCCCGCTGACCGGGCTGCCCCTGCTGCCTGTGCCATCCGCCAGCTCCCTGTCCGCACGTCCGCCGACGACTGTGCCGACGCCCGTGGAACGGACGTCGGCACCAGCCCTGCGCAGGGGTCTGACCGTCGGGCCCGGCCGGCGGCCGGAGCGCGCGGGTCAGCCGGCCTTGGCGGCCTTGGCAGCCTTGGCGGCGAGCGCCGCGGCGTCCTTCTCCTGCTTCTCCTTGATCCGGACGGCCTCCTTGCGGACGTCCACCTGGTTGGCGCGCTCGTGCTGCAGCCAGAGCGGGTTCTCGGCCTTGACGGCCTCGATCTGCTCGGTGGTGAGCGCCTCGGTCACGCCGCCGCGGGCCAGGCCGGCGATGGAGACGCCGAGCTTGGCGGCGACCACCGGGCGAGGGTGCGGGCCGTTCTGGCGCAGCTCCTGGAGCCACTGCGGCGGGTCGGCCTGAAGCGCGTTGAGCTCCTCGCGGGAGACCACACCCTCCTGGAAGCCGGTCGGCGCCGCGTCGAGGTAGATCCCCAGCTTCTTGGCGGCGGTGGCCGGCTTCATGGTCTGGCTGGTCTTCTGCTTGAGCGATGTCATGGTGACAAGGGTAAGGGAGTGCGCGGGCGCTCCCGGTCACGGTCGGTAGCCTTGCCCTGTGACAGACATGCAGGTGAACCCGTCCTTCCGGCTCGTGTACGTCCCGGGCGTGACCCCCGGCAAATGGGTCCGGGTGTGGTCCGAGCGGCTCCCGGACGTGCCGCTCGACCTCCTCGCCGTCCCGGCCGGGGACGGCGAGGCGACCCTGCGCGAGGGCACCGCGGACGCCGGACTCGTCCGGCTGCCCGTCGACCGGGACGTGCTCAGCGCGATCCCGCTCTACGCCGAGACCACCGTCGTGGTCTTCCCCAAGGACCACTGGCTCGCGGCCGCCGAGGAGGTCGCGCTCGGCGACCTTGCCGAGGAGGTGGTGTTCCACCCGCTCGACGACACCCTCGGCTGGCCGGGCGGGCTGCCCGGCCGCCCGGCGATCGAGCGCCCGGCGAGCACCGCCGACGCCGTCGAGCTGGTCGCGGCCAACGTCGGCGTGCTGCTGGTGCCGCAGTCGCTGGCCCGGCTGCACCACCGCAAGGACCTCACCTTCCGGCCGGTCGCCGAGGCGCCGCAGTCCCAGGTGGCGCTCGCCTGGCCGGAGGACCGCACGACGGACCTGGTCGAGGAGTTCATCGGCATCGTCCGGGGCCGTACGGTCAACAGCTCGCGCGGGCGCGGCGCCCAGCCGGCGGCGGAGCCGCAGAAGGCCGCGGCGCCGCGCAAGTCGCAGCCGCAGAAGGGCGGTCAGCAGAAGTCCGGCCAGCAGAAGGCGGGCCAGCACAAGGGCGGCCAGCAGAAGGGCCGGCCGAAGCCCGCGGCGGGCGGCCGGGGCGCGGCCGCCGCCAAGCGCGGCAAGCCGAAGCGCCGCTCGTAGGTCCTGTCCCGCTGGAGTCCCGGGTTCGTCCGGGTGCTGGCCGGGGCCCGGCGGGGCGCGTACCGTCGGGCCCGGGCGGTGCCCGCCCCGTCCGGCCGAGGGGTTGAAGGAGCGGGGCCATGTGGCACGACCTGGTGATCGTCCAGATTCCGATCGTGGAGAAGATCCTCCGCACGATCGCGGTCTACGCGCTGATCCTGATCCTGTTCCGGATCGCGGGAAAGCGCGGGCTGGCGGGCCTGAACACCTTCGACATGGTGGTCATCTTCCTGCTGTCCAACGTGGTGCAGAACGCGATCATCGGCAATGACAACAGCCTGCTCGGCGGCGCCATCGGCGCGGTCACCCTGATCGCGGTGAACGCCGCCGTCACCCGCTGGCTGGCCCACGACCCGCGTGCCGCCCGGCTGTTGGAGGGCACCCCGACCACCGTGGTGCGCGACGGCAAGCTCGTCCCGGGCGCGCTGCGCGGGCTGGCGCTGCGCGCGTCCGAGATCGAGCACGCCGTTCGCGTCCAGAACGGCGACTCCATCCGCGACGTCGCGGTCGGGCGGCTGGAGCCCGACGGCCAGTTGGTGATCACCCTCAAGCCCGCCGAGCAGAGCGCCACCCGCGGCGACGTCGAGGACCTGCACCGACGGCTGGAGGCCATCGAGCGGCTGCTCACCACCCTGGCGGCGGACCGGCGCGGCGAGGACTGACCCGGCGGCCACCCCAGAGGTCTGGGATGGGAACGGCCGCACCCGGCCCGGCAGGATCGGCGTAGACCACTTCCGTCCACACTCGCCGGGCCCTTGTCCGGCCGGAGGAACGCATGCTGCGCAGACTCTCCTGGATCCCGGCCCTGACGGCCGTCCTGCTCGCCCTGGTGGCCGGGCCGACGGCCGGTACGGCATCCGCCGCGACCGAACGCGAATTCCTCCAGGGCTACGGGCAGTTGGTGCCGCTGCCGGCCCCGGTGACGCCGGCGCAGCAGTGCGTCGAGCGGCGGCTGTTCCTGGACGCCGGCACGTACGCCTGGAGCTTCAGCACGCCGGGTGGCAACGTGCCGTCCCAGGACGTCCAGCTCTCCTCGGGCTGGTTCCGCTGGACGATCTGCGTGTACCCGCGGGCGTCCGTCTACGGCGCGACCACCTGGCTCGACCCGGAGACCTCCGGCCAGCCGCACCTGGAGCGGACCACCAGCTTCGACGTCACCTTCGCCTACACCTACACGTGGGAGTCCATGCTCTACCGCTGGCAGGGCATCCCCCGCCCGCCGCGTACGTGACGTTCCGTCAGGCATGGCTCCCGTCCGCGCCGCGCGGGGCGGGAGCCCCGGTCACCACCGCCGGCGGGCGAGGGTGGCCGTGAAGGGACGGGGGGACAGCGAGGAACTGCGGGTCGGGCGGACCGGGCGGCCGGGGGTGGGGGTGACGGTCCAGCGGGCCGCGATGGTGGCGATGGCGAGGGCGGCCTCGGTGGTGCCGAACACGTCGCCGATGCAGCGGCGGGGACCGAGGCCGAAGGGGGCGTAGGTGCCGGGGGAGGGGCGGGTGTTGGTGAGCCAGCGGTCGGGGTCGAAGCGGGCGGGGCAGGCGAAGACGTCGGCGCGGCGGTGCAGCAGGTACGGGCTGAACAGGATGGTCGCGCCGGCCGGGACGCGGTGGCCGCCGAGTTCGGCGTCGGCGGCGACGACGCGGCTGAGGATCCACACCGGCGGGTAGAGCCGCAGCGTCTCGGTGACCACCCTGGCGGTGAGCGGCAGGGCGGGCAGGTCCTCGTGGCGGGCGGGGCGGCCGTCGAGCACGGTGTCCAGCTCGGTGTGCAGGCGGTCGCGGACGGCCGGGTGGGCGGCGAGCAGGGTCCAGGCCCAGGAGAGGGTGGCGGCGGTGGTCTCCATGCCGGCGAGCAGGAAGGTGACCACCTGGTCGTGGATCTCGGCGTCGGTGAGCCCCCGCCCGTCCTCGTCGCGGGCGCTGAGCAGCATGGACAGCAGGTCGTTGTGGTCGGTGCCGGCGGCCCGGTAGTCGGCGATCAGCCGCCGGGTGACCTCCTTCAGGTCCTGCTGGGCGCGGCGGAAGCGGCGGTTGCCCGGGGTGGGGATGCGGTCGGCGCCGGGCAGCGGCATCATGACGCGCCGGCCGACGCCGCGGGTGATGACGTCCATGCTGTCGTGGACGGGCAGCGCGCCGGCCCGCTCGTGGGCGGCGAACAGGCAGCGGGCGGTCACCGCGGTGGTGAGGCGGTACATCGCGGCGGGGACGTCGACCACGTCGCCGTCGCTCCAGGAGGCGGTGGTGCCGGCGATCTCCTCGGCCATCATCGCGGCGTAGCCGGGCAACCGGTCGCGGTGGAACGCGGGTTGCAGCATGCGGCGTTGGCGCCGGTGCGCGGCGGCCGGGCAGGTGGCCAGGCCGTCGCCGAAGACCTCGCGGGCCTTGTCGAGGACGAGCCCGCCCTTGTCGTAGGTGCGGTCCTCGGCGAGCAGTTGGCGGACCAGTTCGGGGTGGCAGGCGACGTACGCGTCGAGCGGGCCGAGCCGTAGCCGGACGAGGTCGCCGTGGGCGGGCAGGCCGGCGACGAACTCCAGTGGCCGGCGGACGAAGGCGGGGGCGTGGCCGAGCAGCGGGAGGGCGCCGGGGGCGGTGGCCGAGGTGTACTGGGTGGGCACGGGCGTCACCTTGGAGTTGGGTGGGAGGACCGGATCGGTTCGTGATCCGGCCTTTCCTCGGGGCCGCCGGCGAAACGATCTCCGACCGGCGGGTGGGGGGAACGCGGGGGCGCATGCCGAACGCCCGTGCGCCGTCGGGGTTCGGCGACGGGAGCCGGGGGTGGGGTATCCCCCGGCGCGGCCCCACGCCTACACTGCGAACTCTTGCGCGACTACCGGTCAGTAGGGATTGGGGAGTTCGGATGACCGACGAGCGGGCCCACGGGTTCACCGACGACGCCCTCGGCGCGCACGACGCCGTGGCCCTGGCCGCCCTCGTCCGCGCCGGCGAGGTGGCCCCCGTCGAACTGGCCGCGGCCGCCACCGCCCGCGCCGCCCGGATCGACCGGACGCTCACCCCCGTCGCCCACCCGTCCTACGACCGGCCCCGGCTCGGCCCGGACGGCACCGACGGCCCGCTGTACGGCGTCCCCACCTTCCTCAAGGACAACGTCGACCTGCGCGGCCTGCCGACCGGCATGGGCAGCGAGGCCTTCCAGGCCCGCCCGGCCCGGCGCAACTCCCGCTTCACCGACCAGTTCCTCGCCACCGGCCTGGCCGTCCTCGGCAAGACCCGGCTGCCCGAGTTCGGCCTCAACGCCTCCACCGAGTTCGCCACCGCCCAGCCGGTGCGCAACCCGTGGAAGCCCTCGCACTCGGCCGGCGCCTCCTCCGGCGGCTCGGCCGCGCTGGTCGCCGCCGGAGTGGTGCCGATCGCGCACGCCAACGACGGCGGCGGATCGATCCGCATCCCGGCCGCCTGCTGCGGACTGGTCGGACTCAAGCCCACCCGGGGCCGCCTGGTCACCAACGCCCAGAGCGGCAAGCTGCCGATCGACCTCGTCACCGACGGCGTGCTCACCCGCTCCGTCCGCGACACCGCCGCCTTCTACGCCGCCGCCGAGCGCCACCACCGCAACCCCGCGCTGCCCCCGCTCGGCCTGGTCGAAGGCCCGGGGCGGCGCCGGCTGCGGATCGGACTGGTCGTGGACTCGCCGCTCGCCACCACCGACGGACCCACCCGCGCCGCCGTCGAGCAGACCGCCGCCCGGCTGGCGGCACTGGGCCACCACGTCGAGGAGACCACCCTGCCGTTCGGCGAGGAGTTCTCCCGCGACTTCGTCCTCTACTGGGGCTACATCGCCTTCGCCATCGCGATCAGCGGCCGGCTGGTGCTGGACCGCAGCTTCCGGATCAACCGGCTCGACGGCCTGACCACCGGGCTGCGCCGGCTCTACCAGCGGGAGTTCCTGCACACCCCGGCCGTGCTGCGTCGACTGCGCGCCGCCGAAGCCGCGTACGCGGGCCTCTTCCGCACCCACGACGCGATCCTCTCGCCGGTCCTCGCGCACACCGCCCCGCCGATCGGCCACCTCAGCCCGAACGTGGCCTTCGACGAGCTGATCGAGCGCCTCCAGCGCTACGTGGCCTTCACCCCGGTCAACAACGTGACCGGCGGCCCCGGCATCGCCCTGCCCACCGGCGCCGCACCGAGCGGCCTGCCGATCGGCGTGCACCTGTCGGCCGCGCACGGGCAGGAGCGGCTGCTGCTGGAGCTGGCCTTCGAACTGGAGGCGGACCGGCCCTGGCGGCGGATCCAGGACTGACCCGGCCCCCGGCCGGCCCGGCCCTCAGGCGGGCACCACCGCCCGGGCCGCCTGCACCTCGCGGTGCAGCCGGCCCAGCGCGCAGTCGGGCGGGAGGGCGTCCGGCCCGGCCTCGGGCAGCGGCCCGCCGCTGCGCAGCGCCCCGGCCAGGTCGCCCAGCTCCCGGACGACGGCGCCGACCTCGGCCGGGGACGGCGCCGGAGCGCCGTGCTCGACCCGGACCCGGGTGGCGGTCGTGGTGTCCACGATCCGCTCGACCGCGATCACCAGCGGCCACCAGGCCTCGGCCCGGGCCCCGACCGGCGGCGGTTCGGTGAGCGCCCGCTGGAACTCGCTGCGCACGGCGGACAGGTCCCGGTAGAGCCGCCGCCGGTACCGGGCGCGGGCCGGCTGGTCGGCCCCGGGCGCGGTGGTGAAGGCCAGCGAGACGTACGCGGCGGTGTCCGCGACGGCGTCGGCCAGCCGCTCCCCGATCCGGGTGTGCCAGGAGTCCGGCCACAGCAGGTAGCCGGTCAGCAGCGCGATGCCGCAGCCGATCAGCGAGTCGTACAGCCGGGGCAGCACCAGGTGGAAGCCCCGGTGGTTGAGCAGGTCGGAGAGCAGCAGGATCACCGGGGTGATCGCCGCGGTCTGGAACGCGTACCCCTTCGCCGACAGCACCGGGATCAGGGTCGCCAGCGCCGCCATCACCGGCACGTCCCACCAGCCGTGCGGCACCTCGGCCAGCACCGGGATGGCGACCAGCAGCCCGGCGGCGGTGCCGAGCGCGCGCAGCACCGCCCGGGAGAACACCGAGCCGAAGTCGGGTTTCAGCACGAAGGTGACGGTCAGCGACACCCAGTACGAGCGGGGCACCGCGATCACCGACACCAGGATCTGGGCGAGGCCGATGCACAGCGCCAGCCGCAGCCCGTACCGCCAGGACGCCCGGGACAGCAGCAGCGCGTGGGCGGCCCGGCGGGCGCGGATCCGCAGTGCGGCGGGCCGGCCGAGCGGGTCGTCGCCGGCGTACGGGTCGGGTGCGGGCTCGTGCGCGACGGCCCGGGCGTGGCCGATCGCGGCGACCAGGGCGCGGGTGGACGGTCCGGCCGGATCGGGCAGTCCGGGCGGCGGGGTCGGCGCGGCGCGGCCCCGCTCGACGGCCGCGGCCAGCTCGCGCACCGCCGCCGGGTAGGCGGGCGGTAGCGGACCGTACTCGCGTGGGCGCAGCTGCGCCGCCGAGGCGGCCTCCACCACCGGGATGGCGGCGTTGAGCTGGGCGAGCAGCCGGACCAGGGTGGGGGAGCGGCCGTGCCGGCGGGCCCGCCGGGCGAGCAGCAGGTCGTAGGACTGGTTCAGCGACTGGGTGAGCGCCTGGCGCGCGTCGTCGGCTCCGGGGGTGCCGGCGGCCTCCAGGAAGTCGGCGACCGACCGGTAGGTGCCGGCCACGGCGGAGCGCTCCGGCGCGCCGCCGCGCAGCGGCCAGGCGAGCAGGGTGAGGCCGAGCACCAACAGGCCGCCGAGCAGCAGCAGTCCGGGCGGCAGCCACCAAGGGGAGGGCAGCGGCAGCCCGGCGCCGACCACCGCGTTGAGCAGGAGGAGCAGTCCGGACACCGAGGCGACCGCGCCGATCGAGGAGATCATGCCGGAGACCAGGGCGACGGCGGTCAGCACGGCGACGGCCGTCCAGCCCGCACCGTACACCAGGGTGCCGAGCAGGATCCCGAGGGCGCCGAAGAGCTGCGGCACGGCGATGTTGAACACCCGCATCCGGTAGGCGTCCGCGGTGTCCCCGATGACCCCGGACAGCGCACCCATCGACACCAGCGCGCCGTACCCGGGCCGGTCGGTGGCCGTGCCGACCGCGAGCGGCGCGGCCAGCGCCACCGAGGCCCGGGCGGCGGCGGCCCAGGGGACCGGCGCGGCCTTGGGGCGCAGGCTCGCGGTCAGCCAGCCGGGCGGGGTGAGCCGGGTGGCGGCGGGGCGGTGTGCCATAGGCCCAACGTACGGCGCGAAGGACGGGGCGCAACGCTGGGGAACGCGTTTCGGTTCACGTCCGGGTATGTCAATTCCCGAAACATACCCCTGCTTATGTCACTCTCCGAAACATAAAGCGAACCCCGAGGGGCCATCTGAACTGCGCGGATTTCCCTATTGGTAACCAGCCGTCGAGGGTTGACACCATTAGTTGGTCTAGTCCAACGTATGAGGGGCGCGGTTCGGCAGGGGCTGAGGCGGGGTGAGAGGCCGTGCCGGACCGATGAGTTGGCCCCCTGACGTGGCGGAACCTTGCACGGCCGGGGCCCGGGCGAGGTGGAGCGCATGCGGACGGCATGCGGTCCACGGACTGAATTCCACGCACGGCCGGTGACGGGCCGTCGGCTCGCCGTGCCCGCACTGTGCGTCCAGGAAGCGCTGCGTCGACTACGAACCATGGAGTGACTGCCCATGCCGAGCCCTGACGGATATCTGCACCGAGCCGCCTCGGCGCGCCCCTACTTCAGCGAGGACGGGGAGAGCTACCTCGCGCGCACGGCGCTGCGCGAGGTCCGCAAGGAGCGTCCGCTGCGGGTGCTCTCCGAGGAGGACTTCGCGTTCTGGCAGACCTACGGCTACATCGTGGTCAAGGAGGCCGTCCCGGCCGAGGCCGCACGGCGCCTGCTCGACTTCGCCTGGGACTTCCAGGGCCTCTCGCCCGACCGCCCCGAGGACTGGTACCGCGAACGCGACTACCGCGACGAACTCGACCGGGAACTGCACATCTACGGCTTCGTCGAGGCCTACCACCACCAGCTGATCTGGGACAGTCGGCAGGCCCGGAGGGTCTACGACGCCTTCGTCGACGTCTGGGACTGCGAGGAGCTCTGGGTCACCCTCGACCGGCTCAACCTCAACCCGCCGAACATCCGCAACCGCGACCGCGCGCTGATCGAGCCCACCGACCGGGGCTTCGACATCGAACTGCACTGGGACGTCGACACCACCCAGGGCATGCTGCCCCAGCGCGTCCAGGGCATCATCGCGCTCGACGACACCCGGCCCGACCACGGCGGCTTCCAGTGCAACCCGGAGCTGTTCCGCCGCTTCAACGAGTGGCAGGCCGCCCAGGCCGCCGACCGCGACCCGATCCGCCCGGACGTCGACCGCACCGAGTTCCCGGTGGTGCGGCCCGAGTTGAAGGCCGGCGACCTGCTGATCTGGAACGGCCTGCTCGCCCACGGCGTCGCCCGCAACACCTCCGAGAGCGGCGTCCGCGCCGTGCAGTACCTGTCGATGATGCCCGCGCTGGAGGAGGCCGCGCAGATGCGCCGCTCCCGGGTGGAGTCCTGGCGCACCCTCGCCACCCCGGACTGGAACCGCACCCTGGTCGGCGACGCGACCCGCCACGAGTCGCTGCGCTACGGGCCCGCCGAACTCACCGAACTCGGTGAGCGGCTGCTCGGCCTGCGCTCCTGGCACGACCCGGAGCCCACGGGCGACCGGCCCGCCCCGCAGCAGCCCGCCGAGTCCGCGGGGGAGCCGGCATGCGCGCCGTCTGCCTGACCCTGCCCACCAACCGCGAGTGCGCGGCCACCATCGCCGCGATCGGCGCCGAAGCCGCCTACGCCGCACGGCGGTTCGGCGTCCGGGTGCACCTGCTGATCCTCGACTCCGCCGACCCGGCCACCTACCGGCGGCACGCCGAGGCCGTCGCCGCGCTGCCCGCCGTCGGGTCCGGTGCCGCGTCGGGTGCCGCGTCCGCCGTCGGGTCCGGTGCCGGGTCCGGTGCCGCTTTCGAGGTCGGGGAGGTGGTCGTCCACCACCTCGACGAGGCCGCCCAACGCGGCTTCCTGCGCGACGTGATCGAGCGCTCCGGCACCGCCGGCCCGGACGGGCGGCCCGGCGACAAGCTGCTCGACCTGATGCTCCCCGACGCCGTCTCCTACGGCGCCTGCACCAACCGGGCGTTCCTGCTCGCCGGCGCGCTCGGCTGCGCCTCCGTGCACCGCCGCGACTCCGACAGCGCGTACCAACTGCTCGACGGCGAACCGGTGTTCCCGATCGAGCACGAACTCGCCACGCTCGGCCTCAAGGCGGCCGACGCGGCCGCCGCCGTCACCGAGGTCACCCTCGACCCGGTGCACGCCGACAAGCCCGTCGCCCTGGTCGGCGGCTCCTTCGTCGGTGAACTCTCCGTCGACATCGGCGAGATCCGCGAACTCGACCCGGACGCCTACCACCAGGTCGTCGCGCTCTGGGCGCCCACCGGCGCGAGCGAGCGGGAACGCCGCGAACTCGTCGCCGACTCCTTCACCGGCGGCGGCACCGACCCGTTCCGCCACGACCGCGCCGTGCTCGACCTGCCCGACATCTGGCGGATCGACATGTGCAACGTCGCCCTCGACCACGAGGTCTACGACCGCGTCCCGCTGCCGCCCGCCACCGCCACCATCGGCAGCGACTACTTCCTGCTGCACCTCGTCCGCGACGCCACCCTGCCCGGCGTCGTCCACAACCGGCACATCGTCAACTACTACACCCCGGAACGGCGCACCGGCACGGGCTTCACCGCCTACCAGCTGCGCTACGCCAAGTTCCTGCTCTCCATGCTCTACCTGTACCCGGTCTACTCCGAGATGGAGGCGGCCGGCGGGTCCCTCCTCGACGAGGCGAACCACATCCGCGCCGACGTCATCGCCGACTCCGCCCGCCGCAGCGCCGCGACGGACCGCGCGGAGAACCACCGACGGCTCGACGCGCTGGACCACTGCTACCGGCGACTCGGCGGGAAGTACGCCGAGTTCGCCGACCACCTGGCGCCCCAGCGGGCGCGTCTGCTCGACGAAGCGCAGGCGGACATCGAGGACTTCGCGCTGCTGATCGACGCGTGGGGCCCGCTCATGCGGGCGAGCAAGGCCACGCCCGCCGACCGGCTGCCGCGGTAGCCGCACCGGGAGCCATTCGTGATACGTCAGACCATCGCCCACCGCGCCCCGGCGCACCACACCACCGCCCACACCGGCGTCGCGCCCGACCCGGCCGCGCACGACCGGACGGCGCTCCGCGCCGCCCTCGCCGCCGCCACCGACGACCGGATCATCTACGACCTCGACGGCATCGAGCGCCAGTACACCGACCTGATCGGCGAACTGCCCGACGTCGCCGTCCGGTTCGCCATGAAGGCCTGCCCGGTGGACGAGGTGCTCGGCCGCCTCGCCGCCCTCGGCTCCGGCTTCGACGCGGCCAGCCCGCAGGAGATCGCCCAGGCCCTGCGCACCGGGGTGAGCCCCGACCGAATCCACTACGGCAACACCATCAAGTCCGACCGCAACATCGCCGAGGCCTACCGGCTGGGCGTGCGCGACTTCGCCACCGACAGCCTGGAGGACGTCGCCGCCATCGCCGAACACGCCCCCGGCTCCCGGGTGTTCTGCCGGGTCGCCACCTCGGGCGACGGCGCGCTGTGGGGCCTGAGCCGCAAGTTCGGCTGCTCGCCCGAGGACGCCCTGCGCGTCCTGGACGCCGCCCGCTCGGCCGGCCTCACCCCGTCCGGACTCTCCGTGCACGTCGGCTCCCAGCAGATGACCGCCGAAGCCTGGGGCGCCGCCGTCGACTCGCTCGCCGCCGTCCTGGAGGCGCTCAACTGGCGCGGCATCACCCCGCAGCGGATCAACCTCGGCGGCGGCCTGCCCGCCCTCGGCGTCCTGGACCGGCACGGCCGCCCGCTCGACCCGCCGCTGGACAAGATGTTCGCGGTCATCCGCGAGGGCATGGACCGGCTGCGCACCGTCAACGCCGCGCCGCTGGACTTCCTGCTGGAGCCCGGCCGGCACCTGGTCGCCGACCACGGCGCCATCCGCGCCCACGTCGCCCGGCTCTCCTCCCGGCACCAGCTCGACGGCACCCGCGAGGACTGGCTCTTCCTGAGCTGCGGCAAGTTCAACGGCCTGTACGAGATGGACGAGCTCCAGTACCGGCTCGAATTCCCCACCCACCCCGGCGGCCAGTTCGTCAACGCCGTCATCGCCGGCCCGACCTGCGACAGCGACGACGCGTACGCCCAGGAGGACGGCCTGGTGCGCGTCCCGCGCGCGATCGCCTCCGGCGAACCGGTCTGGATCCACTCCTGCGGCGCCTACGCCACCGCCTACACCACCCAGGGGTTCAACGGCTTCGAGCCGCTGCCCTACACCTGCATCGGCCAGACCGGCGGTCCGGACGGAGACTCGGGCAGATGACCGACCTCCGCATCCGGCTGCTCCAGGAGGGGGACTGGGACGGCGTCGTCGCGCTGGAGGAGCGCGCCTACGCCGCCAGCGGCCTGTCCGAAGGCCGCGAGGCGCTGCGCTCCCGCCACCGCGCCTCGCCCGACACCTGCTTCGTCCTGGAGCACGCCGGCGGCCTCGGCGGCTACCTGCTGGCCCTGCCCTACCCGCTGTTCCAGTGCCCGGACCTCAGCCGGGCCGAGGCCGGCGGCGTCCGCGCGACCAACATGCACCTCCACGACCTGGTCGTCGCCGAGGAGTTGCGCGGCCGCGGCCTGGCCCACCGGATGCTGCGCGGCCTGGAGGAGGTGGCCCGGGCCCGCGGCTACCGCACCATGTCCCTGGTCGCCGTCCGCGGCTCGCAGGTGGTGTGGGCCCCGCTGGGCTACCGCGCCCGCCCCGAGATCGGACTGCCCGGGAGCTACGGCCCCGAGGCGCTCTACATGGCGATGCCGCTGAGCCCGGCCGCTGCTTCTGTCGCCGTCCCGGCCCCGTCCGCCGTCCCGTCCGCCGTCCCGTCCGCCGTCCAGGCGCTGACCCCCTCCACCGACCCGTCCCCCGGGTTCCCACCCAGAGCCGAAGTGGGCTGATGCACATGTCCCCCGTTCGCGACGACTTCCGCCGGTCCCAACTGGCCATCGCCGCACTGTTCTTCCTGCTCGGATTCCAGTACGCGACCTGGGTCTCCCGGATCCCCGCGCTGAAGACCCGGCTCGACCTCGGCGAGGCCCAGATCGGCCTGCTGCTGATGACCTGCGGGGTCGGCGCGGCGGTGTCCTTCCCGCTGGTCGCGGTGCTGATGCGGCGGTTCGGTTCCCGCCTGCTGTCCGTGCTCTCCGCGCTCGCCCTCGGCGGCGTCCTGGTCGCCCTGTCCGTGGTGCCCGACTACCCGCTCACCCTGCTGGTGCTGTTCTGCGACGGCGTCGCCGTGGGCTGCCTGAACGTCGCGATGAACGCCCAGGGCGCGGCGCTGGAGGCCCGCTACGCGCGGACCACCATGTCCCGCCTGCACGCCACCTTCAGCGCCGGCTCGCTGCTCGCCGCGCTGCTCGCCTCCGGCGTCACCGCCTTCACCGGCACGCTCGCCGTGCACTTCGGGGTCGCCGCCGCGCTGCTCGCGGTGCTGGTCGTGGCCGCCAGGCCCGGACTGCTCACGGACGACGCACCGGCCGCGGCGCAGGACGGGCCGGACCAGACGCAGGCGTCCGCCGCGAAGAAGGACCGCCGCCGCTTCGTCCTCCCGGCCGCGGCGACCCTCTGGATGGGCCTGGCGATGGTGTTCGGCACCGTTACCGAGGGCGCCATGAACGACTGGTCCGCGCTGTACCTCAAGGACGTCGTGAACGCGGGTGCCGGGCTCGCCCCGCTGGGCATCGCCGTCGTCTCGGTGATGATGGTGCTCGCCCGGATCTTCGCGGACGGCTGGCGCACCCGCTTCGGCGACGGCCGGATCGTGCGGACCGGCAGCCTGCTGGCCGGCGCCGGACTGGCCCTCGCGCTGCTCGTCGGCGGCGTCGTGCCGACCCTGATCGGCTTCGCCTGCGTCGGCCTCGGCGTCGCGGCGGTCACCCCGTGCGTCTACGTCGCCGCGGCCCGCCAGGGCTCGGACGCGCTCTCCCTGGTCGCCGCGATGGGCACCACCGGGCTGCTCGCCGGGCCCGCCGTGATCGGCTTCATCGCCGACGCCACCAGCCTGGTGTGGGGCATGGCCGCCGTAGCCGTCTCCGCCGCGGTCGTCTCGCTCTGCGCCACCCGGATCAGCTGGCCCGCCCCGGAGCCCCGCCCCGAGCCCCATCCCGAGCCCCGTCCCGAGACCCGCGACGGCCGACTCGCCCCGGACGGGACCTAGCTTCGATGCCGGTGGCTCTGGCGGCTTCCAGGGCGAGTTTTCGCAGGTCAGTACCCTATGGAGCCCGTTTGAGTAAGTGGCGTTTGCCCTAGCTTCCCGCGTCGGTGCGGCTCCGGCGCCGGTAGCGCAGCACCTGCCGGAGCAGGAGGACCGCGACCAGCAGCCCGAGGCCGATCGCGAACCAGAGCTGGTAGCGGATCGCCGTCCGGTAGACGGCGCCGATGTTGGCCCCGGCCACGTAGCCGAAGGCGCCCCAGACGCCCGTCCACAGCGCGGCGCCGAGCAGGTTGAACGGTTGGAACCGGCGCCAGGGCATCTCCGTCGTCCCGGCGATGATGCCGTTGGTCTGGCGCAGCCCGTCCACGAACCGGGCGACCGTGACGACCTTGCCGCCGTGCCGGGCGAAGAAGCCGTCCGCGCGCTCCATCCGGGCCGGGGTGAGCAGCACGTAGCGGCCCCAGCGGTGGACGAAGGCGCGCCCGCCGGTACGGCCGATCAGGTAGCCGAGGCTGTTGCCGAGCGCGGCGGCGCCGATGGCGATCAGGAGGACGGCGGCGAAGTCCAGGTGGCCGCTGCCGGCGTACACGGAGGCGAGCACCAGGACGGTCTGCCCGGGCACCGGGACGCCGCAGTTGTCGAGCAGCACGAGCAGCGCCACCGCGAGGTACCCGTAGTGGTCCAGCAGTGGCGCGAGCCCGGCGAGCGCTCCGGGCAGCGGGGTCGTGGGGGCGGACACCGCTGCTCACCACCTCGCCCGGGTGGGGTGCGGGGCGGTGGGGGAGTCGGTCAGCGGTCCGCCGTGCGGTGCTCGATGTTGCAGTCGGGGCCGGGGTAGATCAGGCCCTCGTGGCCGTCCTCGAAGCGGACCACGTACGGCGGTTCGCCGTCGGTGCCGCGCACCTCGACGATCTCGCCCTTCTGGTCCGTCATGCCCACCGACCTGCTGTGGATGTGGAGCTGGTCACCTACCGCTGCCTGCATGGTCTGCTCCTCGGGTCGTGGCGGCCGCCTCCGCGGCCGTTCCGCTTTCCACTGTGCTGCGGCGGAGGCGGGCCCGCAACGGCGCGGGCGGACGGGACGCGCGGGACGGATGGCGGGGAAGGGCGTGCGGGGACCGGGCTCAGCCGGCGGGCGGCTGCTCCGCGAGGTAGCCGCGGACCAGCCGCTTGCACTCGGCGATCAGCGCCGGATCGCCCTGCGGATCGCCGCGGAAGGCCAGCTTGAGCACCGCGTCGGCGGCCTCCAGGGCGACCCGCAGGGCGAGGGTGAGCGCCGCCGGGTCGCCGGTGGCGAACACCTCGCCGCCGAGCGCCTGGAGACGCAGCGCGACGGCGGTGTTGTTGTCCACGCCCGGGTCGAGCAGGTGCCGGTCGTCCCGCAGCCCGGCGGGGGCGGCCGCGTCGGCGAGGCCGAAGTCGAGCTGGCCGAATCCGGGTACCGCGCGCTTCATCGCGACGAACTCCTCCACCGCGAGGTCGGTGAACCCGGCCGGGCCGAGGGGCGCGGCGGTCGCCAGCCGGTGGTCGAGCCGCTGGAGGTAGCGGTCGAGGTTGCGGCCGGCGAGGGCGGCCAGCAGGTCCTCCTTGCCGGAGAAGAACTGGTACAGGGTGCCGATCGGCACCTGGGCGCGCTGGGCGACCTCCTTCGTGGTGAGCGCGGTGGCGCCGACCTCGTCGAGCAGCCCGGCGCAGGCGTCGAGGATCCGGCCATACCGCTCCTGGCTGCGCTGCTGGACCGGACGGCGCCTGGTCACGGGGCCCCGCCCGGCGCTCTCGTGACTCCTGGTGTCGCCGCTCATGACGTCACTGTGCCGCATCCGCTGTGCCAGCGGCGAATCACCGGGGCGCAACGGGTCACGAGTTTCGGGCGGGAAACGAGTCGATCGGTGGCTGGAGCTGAACGTCACGGTGGCGGGAAGATGTCCACGAGTCGGCGATGGTCTTGTGGTGGACACGAACAACGGTTCATACTCCTCAGCGGATACCTTGCGTGATCAACTCGTGCCCTTTCGTGGTGAACGTGTGTCAGCTGTGGCGACGACGGACGAACCCGGCGCCACCCGAGGTCTGGATGATCCCGTGCGTTTCATACAACCTGTTCAGGTCCGATCCGCCGTGCCCGACTGTGCGACCCGTCATCCGGAAGGAGGGGGCCGGTTCGGTGACGCAGACTTCCGGAGGGCGTGAAGCCCTAGACACCGAGCAACACCGCCAGTTCCTGGAGTCCGGATACCTGGTCCTGCCCGGCCTGGTGCCGGAGCCGCTCGGGGCCAGGCTCGCCCCCGAGGTCGACCGCTGGGTGGACGAGGGCCTACGGGCCCGCTCGATAGCCGCCTGCACCGACCCCGCCCGGCACGGCCCGCCCCCGGTACTGGAGCTGGAACTGCCGGCCCACGGCGAACTCCTCACCCACCCACCGCTGTTACGGACGCTGGCCGGTCTGATGGGGCCGTCCTTCGTCTTCCACCACCTGCACAGCGACCGCCAGGCCCCGGGGATCCCCGGCAAGGCCTGGCACCACGACTGCGAGCCCAACGACCGCGCCGACCCGTCGCTGCTGATGGTCCACGCGCTGCACTACCTCGGCGGCCTGGACGAGAAGGTCGGCAGCCTGGCCGTCCTGCCCGGTTCGCACCGGCGTACCGTCGGCAAGACGGCGTACGCCCACCACGGCACCGCCGAACTGCCCGGCGAGGTGGTCATCGACCGGCTGCCGCCCGGCTCCACGGTGCTGCTCAACTCGGCGCTGTTCCACACCCGCAGACCGGCGCCGGACGGCCCGGGCAGGCCCCGCTACTTCATCGACGCCTCCTACTGCCAGGTGGGGGCGCGCTGGCGCCCGGTGAAGCCGCACTGGCGGCTGATGCTCGCCCGGGCCCGTGAACTCGGCCTGGCCGAGGGCCGGTGGCCGGAACTGTTCGCGGAACGGCACTTCACCGAGTACGTCGGAACCGCCTGACCGGAACCGTCCGGCGAGAAATGTCTGATCGGAACCGCCTGATCGGAACTGTCTGAGGAGCACCGCGTGGAGATCGTCACCGCCGTCGCCTACGCCGAGGTCCACCACGCCTACCTGCGGGACCACCCGGCGGAGCGCACCCACGAGGCGAACAGCAACCGGGACGGCGAGGAGAACGTCGAACGCGCCGGCCGGATCCCCGGCGGCTGGTGGCGCGTCCGGCTCTCGCGCTCGGACGTCCTCGGCGTCGTCCTGCCCTGGCACCTGAGCGAGGGCGGTGCGCGCGAACTCGTGCCCCGCTCCGGCCTGACGGTGGCCGAGGCGGCCGAGCGCATCCGCTCCGACGAGGCCGCCTGGTCGGCCGCGAACCCGGTCTGCGCCGCCAAGCTCCGGCTGCTGCGGTGGGCCCCGTTCACCCCGGTCTACCTGAGCACCGGCGCGGTCGACCACTCCGACTACACGGACCTGCTGGTCCGGGAGGGACTGATCCACATCGACGGCCTGCACCGCATGCTGGCCTGGGAGCTGGCCGGACGCCTGCCCGACCGGCCGGGCCTGGACGCGTTCCTCGCGGGCGACCCCCTGGTCGTGGACCCGCACGCGACCGGGGCGGTCCGCGCCGGGCGGGCGGCCCGGACGGGAGGCGAGCCGGAGTGACCTTCGCGACGCAGCACGTCCGGTCCACACCGTCCACACCGTCCTCGTCGTCCACACCGTGCACGCCGTCCGACCAGGCCGCGTCCGCCGCGTCGTCCGCCCGGTCACTGTCCGGGTTCCTGTTACGGCTCGCCCGGGAGCACCCGGACCGGACCGCCCTGACCGACGGCGACCGCACCCTCGACTACCGCACCCTCGACGCCGCGGCGGGCCGGATCGCGGCCCGGCTGGCCGCGTCCGGCACCGGCCCGGGCGACCGGGTCGCCCTGCTCGGGCCCCGGGACGCCCGGATGCTGGTGCTGCTGCACGGCGTGCTGCGCTCGGGCGCGGCGGCCGTGATGGCCGATCCGGACTGGTCGGCGGCCGACCTCGCCCGGCGGCTGGCGGCCGTCCGGATCGGCCGGGTGCTCAGCACCGAGGCGGCCTTCCCCGGGCCGGAGGGCCATCCGGCCGAGGTGGTGGACGTCGACCGGCTGGCCGGGCCGGAGGGCCTGCCCGGCGCACCGGGCGGCGCGCCCGGTACGGCCGAGGACCTCATGCCCTGCGGGGCCGGTGACCTCCTGCTCTGCGGGGCCGAGGAGCTGATGCCCGGCGCGGCCGAGGACCCCGCGTACCTGTCCTTCACCTCGGGGTCGAGCGGTGAGCCCAAGGCGGTGGCCGTCACCCACGCCAACGCGGTGCACTACGCGCGGGCACTGGCCGACCGGCTGGGCTTCACCGAGGCCGACGCCCCGTGCGTCGCGCACGTCACCACGCTGGCCGCCGACCTCGGCCACACCGCCTGGCTGCTGGCCCTCGCGGCCGGCGGTTCGGTGCACGTGGTGCCGGACGGCGAGGTGCGCGACCCGGAGGCGTTCTGGGCGTCGCTGCGGCGCGCCGGGGTGTCCGTGCTGAAGACCACCCCTTCGCACCTGACCGTCCTGCTGGAAGGCCGGCCCGGCGACACCCCGCCCCTGCATACCGTGCTGCTCGGCGGTGAGGCGCTGCCGCGCCCGTTCGCGGCCGGCCTCCTCGACACCGGCGTCACCGCCCGGCTGGTCAACCACTACGGCCCGACCGAGACGACCGTCGGCGCCACCTGCTTCCTGGCCGCCACCTCCCGCCAGCTGCCGGCCGAGGAGCCGACCGTCCCGATCGGCACCGGGATCGGCGAGGTGCGGCTCGCCCTGCTGGACGGCGACGGGCGGCCGGTGCCCGACGGCGCGGTGGGGGAGCTGCTGATCGGCGGCCGGGGCGTCAGCGCCGGCTACTTCGGCCGGCCCGCCGAGACGGCGCGCGCCTTCGTCCGCCACGACGGTGAACGCATGTACCGCACCGGCGACTTGTGCCGCCGCCGGGCGGACGGGAGCCTGGTCTTCCTCGGCCGGGTGGACCGCCAGGTCAAGATCCGGGGCTACCGGGTCGACCTCGCCGAGATCGAGCGGGCGATGGACGGCTTCCCGGGCGTCGTCCGGTCCGCGGTGCTGGTCCGGGAGACCGCCGTGGGGAACCAACTCCTGGCCGCCGTAAGGCTGTCGGCCGACGGCGCCGGGCTGGCCGGGATCGGCTCCTACCTGCGCGACCGGCTGCCCGGCTACTCGGTGCCGCAGCCGATCCTGACCCTGCCGGAGTTCCCGGTCGGGCCGAACGGCAAGCTCGACCGGGAGCGGCTGGCCGAGCTGGTCGCCGAACTGGTCGAGGCCCGGGCGGAGTCGGGGCCGTCCTCGGGCGGGGACGCGCTGGCCCGGTCGATCGCCGGGTTCTGGGCGGCCGCACTGGGCCTGCCCGGGGTCGGGCCGCACACCGACGTGCTGGACCTCGGCGGGGACTCCATCCTCGCCATGCGCACCGTCGCCTTCCTGCGCCGGTCGGGCCTGCGCGTCCACTACGACGACTTCTACCGGCACCCGACCGCGCACGGCCTGGCCGCAGCCGCCGCAGCCGTTCCGGTTCCGGCCGCCGCTCCGGCCGGGCGGACCGGAAGCGGCGGCCGGGGGAGTCAACTCGCCCCTGCCCAGCGGTGGTTGTACCGCCAGCGGTCCGTCGACGACCTGCGGCACTGGAACCAGTCCGTCCTGCTGCGCTGCCGGACGGCCGTCGACCCGGCCGCGCTCTCGGCCGCCCTCGCGGCCGTCCTGGAACGCCACCCGGCACTGCGGCGGCCCGTCTCGCCGGAGGGCTACGACGCACCCCGGCCGGTGGCCGACCTCGACCCGCTGTCCTTCTCCCGGATCCCGCGCGGGGCGGCCCCGATCGCGGAGACCGTCGCCGGGGTCTGCACCGAACTCCAGCGCAGTCTGGACCCGTTGGCCGGCCGGCTGCTGCGCGCCCACCTGTTCACCGGCCCGCCCGGCACCGACGACCGGCTCGCCCTGATCGCGCACCACCTGGTGGTCGACGGGCTGTCCTGGCGCATCCTGCTGGACGACCTCGCCCACGCCTACCGGGCGGTGCTCGACCAGAAGCCGGCCGACCTGCCGCCGACCCCGGACTTCTACCAGTGGGCCGCTGCCGCGCCGCCGCCCCCGGCGCCGGTGTCGCCTTCTGCGGAGTCCGTTTCTCCGGAGTCCGCTTCTGCGGAGTCCGCGCCGGAATTCGCGCCGGAGTTCTTGCCGGAACCCGTGGTCCGCGCGCAGCCGGCGGCCGTCGGCTGGACGCTCGACGAGGACGGCACCGCCCGGCTGGTCGGCCGCCACGGCGGCGGGACCGGCCTGGAGGCCTTCCTGCTGGCCGCCTTCGCCGACGCCGTGACCGGCTGGAGCGGCCACCCGCGGCTGCCCGTCGAGGTGGAGACCCACGGCCGGGACACCGTCGGCGATCCGGGTGAATTCCTGGACACCGTCGGTTGGTTCACCGCCGTCAAGTGGCTGGTGGTCGAGGCGTCGGCCGGCCCCGAGGGGGCCGCGCGGCGCCTGCGCGAGGCCCCCGTCCAGGCGATGGACGCACCCGGCACCCGCCCCGCCGCCGGGTTCAACTTCCTCGGCACCTTCCGGCTGCCCGACGAGCCCGCACTGGACTGGACCGTCGCGGACGAGCAGGCCGGAGTGGCCCGCTGTACCGGCGGAGACCCGCTGTACGACCTGCGGCTCACCGCCCGCATCGTGGAGAACCGGCTGGTCGCCGACCTGGTGTACGGGTGGCCCGGTCTGCCGCACCCCGCCGCCGAGCGGATCGTCGCCGCGTTCGCCGAGGCGGTGGCCACCGAGGCCGGTGTCGGTGCCGGGATCGCCACCCGTCCCGTCCGGGAGCCGCTGTCGACCTCCGGCCAGCTGCTCCACCCCGGCACCCGGGCACCCGCCGTACCGGCGGCCCGCACCACGGTGCGCGAACCCGCCCGGGTGCTGCTCACCGGTGCCACCGGCTACCTGGGGCGGCACCTGCTCGACGCCTTCGTCCAGCGGGGCGCCCACGTCACCTGTCTGGTCCGGGCCGAGCACGACGCCGGCGCCGTCCGGCGGTTGGGCGCGGGCGCCGACGACGGCCGGATCCGGGTCGTCGCCGGGGACATCGACCGGGAGGGGCTGGGCCTGTCCCCGGCCGGACTGGAGCGGGCCCGGGGCGCGCAGCTCGTCGTGCACGCCGCCGCGGACGTCCGGCTGGTGGCCTCGCCCGACGACCTGGAGCGGACCAACCACACCGCGGTACGGCGGCTGCTCGGCTGGATCGACGAGCACGCCCCGGCGGCCCGCGTCCACCACGTCTCCACGCTCGCCGTCGCGGGCGGCGTGGACGGCCCGCCCCGCCGCTTCAGCGAGGCCGACCTGCGGATCGGCCAGCACTTCCGCACCCCGTACGAGCGGACCAAGTTCGCCGCCGAGCAGACCGTCCGCGCCTGGGCGGCCACCGGGCGGGCCGCCTACCTGTACCGCAGCGGCCACATCGCGGCGCACAGCCGGACCGGCGCCTTCCAGGCCAACATCGGCGACAACCGGATCTACCAGCTGATCCGCGGCTACCTGCTGGCCGGCGCCGCCCCGCGCCGGCCGCGCACCACCTACGCGTTCTCCTACGTCGACACCGTGGCCGCCGGGATCGCCGCGATCGCGCTGGACCCGCACGCCGCGCCCGGCGCCTACCACGTCGAAAGCCCGCACGAGACGCCGCACGACGAGCTCGTCCGCTGGCTCGCCGGCCACGGCCACCCCGTCCGGCTCACCGACGACGAGGCCTTCGCGGCGGCGATCGCCCGGGCCGAACGCGACCACCCGACGGCGGCGGGGCTGGCCGCCGCGTGGTCCCTCCAGGAGGAGCGCAACGTCCTCGTGGACCGCGCGTACACCACCTCCGTGCTGGACCGGCTGGGCGTCCGGTTCGCCGAGCCCACCCCGCAGTGGTGGTCGGCCGCGCTCACCCGGGCCGCCGAGGCCGGCTACCTGCCGCCCGTCGCACCGCCGCACTGACCCCGTCCGCCGCACCGACTCCCGTCCGCAGGACCGACCCCCGTCCGCCGTACCGACCCCCGTCCGCCGTACCGACCCGCCCGGCGCGCCGCCGCCCCGTGAGCCGCGCCCCCACCGACCCGTACCCCCAGACCCATGGAAGGCGGACCTCGTGTCCCAGCTCTCCCCGGTGCTCAAGCAGGCCACCCCCGTCGTCGCCACCCGCGGCGAAGGGCTCCACCTCTTTGACGCCGACGGCCGCCGCTACCTCGACTTCACCTCCGGCGTGGGGGTGACCAGCACCGGCCACTGCCACCCGCGCGTGGTGGAGGCGGTGCGCGAGCAGGCCGGCCGGCTGATCCACGGCCAGTACACCACCGTGCTGCACGACCCCCTGCTCACCCTCACCGAGCGGCTCGGCGAGGTGCTGCCGTCCGGCCTGGACTCGCTGTTCTACGCCACCGCCGGCAGCGAGGCGGTGGAGGCGGCGCTGCGGCTCGCCCGGCACGCCACCGGCCGGCAGAACGTGATCGTCTTCGAGGGCTCCTTCCACGGCCGCACCATGGGCGCGGCCGCGCTCACCACGGCCGGCAGCCGCTTCCGCGCGGGCATCGGCCCGGTGATGCCCGGTGTCGCGGTGGCGCCGTTCCCCGACGCCTTCCGGCTCGGCCTGAGCCTGGGGCTGAGCGAGGCGCAGGCCGTGGAGCACGCCCTGCGCGGACTCGACCAGGTGCTCGCGACCGTCAGCGCCCCCTCCGAGACCGCCGCCATGTTCATCGAGCCGGTGCTCGGCGAGGGCGGCTACGTGCCCGCGCCCGCCGGGTTCCTCGCCGGGCTGCGCGAGCGTGCGGACCGGCACGGCATCCTGCTGGTCGTCGACGAGATCCAGACCGGCTTCGGCCGCACCGGCCGGTTCTGGGCCCACCTGCACCACGACGGCGTGGTGCCCGACGTCCTGATCACCGCCAAGGGCCTGGCCAGCGGCTTCCCGCTGTCCGCGATCGCCGCGCCGACCGACCTGATGCGGCGGGCCTGGCCCGGCTCGCAGGGCGGCACCTACGGCGGCAACCCGGTGGCCTGCGCCGCCGCGCTGGCCACGCTGGACGTCATCCGGGACGAGCAGCTGGTCGACAACGCCGCCGAACAGGGGGCGCGGCTGCTGGACGGCCTGCGGGCGGTCGCCGCCGGAGCGCCGGGCGTCGCCGACGTCCGGGGCCTCGGGCTGATGATCGGCAACGAGTTCTGCCACCCGGACGGCTCCCCGGATCCGGACACCGCCAAGCGTGCCCAGCAGGCGGCGGCCGACCTCGGCCTGCTGCTGCTGATCTGCGGCGTCCACCTGAACGTGGTGAGGATGATTCCGGCGCTGACCGTCACGGCCGGGCAGGTCGACGAGGCGCTGGCGCTCTGGTCCAAGGCGGTGGCGGCGGCCGCCGCCCAGCGGTAGAGAGGAGTGGTTCCGCACATGTACGACGACACGGTGTCCGAAATCGGCTGGAGCAGCGAGGAGTTGGAGGCACGGCGGGAGCAGTGGTCGCTCCCGCTCGACGAGGGTGAGCGACAACTGCTCTGGGCGGACGCGCGGGCCGAGCGGTGGGGCGCGGCCGAGCCGGTCCGGGCGAAGCTGCGCGCGCTCGTCCAGGGCGGCGCCCGCTCCGTCGGCGTCGCCCACGTCACCGGACTGATGGATCCGACCGCCCCGGAGGAGGAGGTCGCGGCCGCCCTGTCCTTCCTGCTGCGGGACTTCGGCGAGATCGTCCCGCAGAACGGGCGCGGCGACTTCACCCAGGTGCTGCGCGACCAGGACGGCGACGGCAACACCGAGCTCGGCTTCCACTGCGACACCTGCGACCTGCTCGTCCTGCTCTGCATCCAACCCGCCTACAACGGTGGAGGGTTGACCAAGCTGGCGAGCGCACGGCACGTCTACGACCTGATCAGGCGGGAGCGGCCGGACGCCCTGGCCACCCTCACCGAGGACTGGACCTTCGACCGGACCGGTCGGGCCGGGCCCCAGGTCGTGGTCTCCCCGATCCTCTACACCCAGAAGGACGGGACCATCGCCTGCTACTACCAGACCCGCACCGTCCGCTCGTCCCCCGACCGTGGAGGCCCGCCGCTGACGGACCGCCAGTGGGACGCGCTCGGCGTGCTCGACGAGGTGCTCTACCGGCCCGAGATCGCCTTCGGCCTCTCGATGGCCGCCGGGGACCTGTTGATCATCCGCAACAGCCGGGTCCTGCACGGGCGTTCGCCCTACGTGGACGAGCCGGCCCCGAACTCCCGGCGGATGCTGCGGATCTGGATGAACACGGAGGACATGTGACCGGGAGCGTACAGGCGCCGCACGGGCGGACGGCCGTCGTCACGGGCGGCGGCAGCGGGCTCGGCCGGGCCGTGTCCCTGGCGCTGCTGGGCGCCGGCTGGTCCGTCGCAATGGCCGGGCGGCGCAAGGACGCCCTCCAGGAGACCATCGCCCTCGCGGACGTCGACCCCGCCCGGGTGCTGGCCGTCCCGACCGACATCCGCCAACCGGACGAGGTCGCCGCCCTGTTCGACGCCGTCCGCGACCGCTTCGGCCGGGTCGACCTGCTGTTCAACAACGCCGGCGCCGCCGCCCCGCGCCGGCCCATCACCGAGACCCCGTTCGAGGACTGGAACCGCGTCCTGGACACCATCGTCACGGGAGGCTTCCTCTGCGCCCGCGAGGCCTTCCGGGTGATGAGCACCCAGTCCCCGCAGGGCGGGCGCATCATCAACAACGGCGCGCCGTCCGCCCACGTCCCGCGCCCCAACTCCATCGCCTACACGGCCGCCAAGCACGCCGTCCTCGGCCTCACCAAGGTGCTCTCCCTGGACGGCCGCGCGCACGGCATCGCGGTCGGCCAGATCGACGTCGGCAACGTCACCCCGGTCGACGGCGGCCCGCAGCCCGCCGCCATGCAGGCGGACGGCACGATGGCGGTCGAGGCGACCATCCCGGTGGAACGCTTCACCGAGGCCGTCCTGCTGATGGCCTCGATGCCGCCGGACACCAACGTCCAGTCCCTGACCGTCCTGCCCACCACCATGCCGTACGTCGGGAGGGGCTGAACCGTGCTGGTCAGCGCACGTTCCTTCGACGAGTACCGGGCGATGTTCGCGCTCACCGACGGCGACCTCGCCCCCGGCCGGCGCATCCTGGACTGCCCGGGCGGCGCGGCCGCCTTCACGGCCGAGGCCGGCCGGCGCGGCATCGACGCGGTGGCCGTCGACCGCGAGTACGCCCACCACCGGGAGGACCTCGGCGTCCTCGTCGAACGGGAGACCCGGCACAAGCGCGACCAGCTGGTCCGGGACGCATCGGACTTCGTCTGGACGTGGTACGGCGACCCCGACCGCCTCACCCGGCAGTGGATCGCCAACGCCCGCGACTTCCAGGCCGACATCGCCGCCCGCCCGGACCGCTACGTCGCCGGCTCACTGCCCGAACTCCCGTTCGCCGACGACTCCTTCGACCTGGTGCTCAGCTCGCACCTGCTCTTCTCGTACGGCAACCGGCTGGACGGGGACTTCCACCTGGCGGCCCTCCTGGAACTCGCCCGGATCGCCCGCCGCGAAGTCCGGCTCTTCCCCGTCATGGTGTACGACACCGGCGTCCGCTACGGGGAGCTGGACGGGCTGCGCCACCACCTGGACGCCCTCGGGATCCCGAGCCGGGTGGAGCGGGTGGACTACGAATTCCAGCCCGGGGACAACGAGTTGCTCGTGCTGTCGTGCGCCGACTACCGGCCGCTGGCGCGGACCGGGGCCGGGGCGCCGGGAGCCGGCGCGTCGGTGCCGAGCGCCGCCGACCCGGTGCGGTGGCGGCACCGGGAGAAGCCCTGACCTGAGGCCTGACGCCTGAGGCCTGACGCCTGAGGCCTGGTCCCGGTCCCGGTCCCGGCCCTGACCGACACCGACTCCGCGTCGGTCAGGGCCGGGACCGGCTGGGTCCGGGCCCAGGTCACCCGCCGGCGCCGTCGCCGCCAAGGTGGGCGGCAATCCTCCGCGCGCACTCCAGCGACTCGGTGCGCGAGGTGTCCACCTCCAGGTCGTAGCGCACGCCCTGGTGGACCAGCTCCGCCTGCGAGGCGGCCATCCCCAGGATCCGGTTCCCCCGGGCGAGCTCCCGGCCGGTGGCCACCGCCGCCTCGCAGCGGACCGCGACCCACAGCACGTCCAGGCCCACGAGCGCCTTCTCCCAGCGGAGTTGGGACTCCGTCCGGCCGAGGAAGACCTCGTCGACGATCACCCGCGCGCCCGCCCCCGCCATGGCCGCGACCCCCGTGATCCATGCCGCCTCCAAGGCCCGGAACGCCGCCCCGACGCTCACCCCGCCATCGGCTGCGAAGCCGATGCCCCCGTCCGTATCGTGCAGGGACGCGGGCATCGCCTCGATCAGGGTGTCGACCCCGACCGTCAGCCAGGGCTCCGGCAGCACCGCCTGCAGACACCGGGCGATCCCGGACTTGCCCGAGCTGGAACCACCGTTCAGCACAATCACCTGAGTCGCCATCCCGACACCGTAGCCACTCCGGCGCCACGTCCCAACCGGATATCGGACGCCCGGCGGGAGCCCGGCCGCCGACGGCTGGGGCACGTCGAGGGAGTGGCATTGGTCACGGTCCGTGTCGACGTGGTGACGGCGCGGTCACTCGTGCGGGGGAAAAGCGATGGTTGCGCTTTGAACAGTCGCGGTGGCTGGCCAGACTGGTCCTTCTCCGACCGGCCGGGTCGGAAGTGGTGAGCGAGGGGGAGCACGGGCATGGGCATGGGCATTTCGCCGTACCGCGGCATGTGTGGCCTCGCCGCCGAGCACCCCGGAGGCCCGGACCTCCTCGCGGGAGTCGCCAGACCGGCGCCGCACGGCGAGGCCGACGCCCTCCGCCGGGACGTCGGGGCGTGGCTGGTGGCGAGCGACGTGCTCGGCGGTGACGTCCAAGGGTTCCTGGCACAGGGCCACCTGGACCTGGTGGCGGAGGCGTGGGGCGACGTCCCCCGGGGTCCGAGGCTGGTCGCGGCGGCGAAGTGGCTGGTGCTCACCTGGATCCTCGACGACCGCTTCGACGACCAGTGGATCGGCGGGCCCGTCACGGCGGCCCGGCGGACCGTCCGGGCACTCACGGACGTCCTGGAGGGCGGTTCGGACGGCGGTTCGGAGGGCGGTTCGGACGGCGTCGAGCCGCCCGGTGACGCACTCGTCGAGGCGTTCGCGGTGCTGTGGCGAGAGACGGTCGAGCTGACGCCACCGCAGTGGAGAGCGCGCTACGCGGCGTACTTCCGCGCGTACCTGGACACCTCGCTCGGCTACCTCGACGAGGCCGCGCTCCACGGCACCCCCTTCCGCGATGCCCCGTTCCACACTCCCGGCCTCCACACTCCCGGCTTCCACACTCCCGGCCTCCACACTCCTGGCTTCCGCGCCCCCGGGGCCGCCGCCCCGGCCGGCGCCGTGCAGACCGTCCCCGAGTACCTGCGCCGCCGGGACCAGGACGGCGCCGTGTCGTGCGCGGCGGGCTGGATCGAGCTGGCTCACGGCCTGGACATCGCCGACGAGGTGTTCCGGCACCCGAGGGTGACGGACCTGCTGATGCGCTTCAACCACGTCGTCTGCTGGGTCAACGACCTCTACTCAGCCGAGGGGGAGTCCGCCGCCGGGAACGGCAAGAACCTGCTGCGCTCGTTCACCGTCCACGAGGGCCTGGCCCCCGAGGAGGCGTCGGCCCGGCTCGGGGCCCTGTGCGAGGCCGAGTCGACGACGCTGGAGTTCCTGGCGGACGGCATCGCCCGCGACCCGTCGTCGCCCGGCGAGGTGCGGGCCTTCGCCCTCGGACTGGTCCGCTTCACCCGCGCGCTCATCCACTGGACGGCGACGGCCGCCCGCTACCGTACGGAGTCACCGCGATGATCCCCCGTCCGCCCGGCGGCCTGCCGCTGCTCGGGCACCTGGTGCCGTTCCTGCGCGACCCGCTGGCGTTCCTGCGTTCCCTCCCCCCGTACGGCGGCCTCGTCCAGATCAGGCTGGGGCCGGTCTCGGCCGTGGTGGTCTGCGACCTGGAACTGACCCGGCACGTCCTGCGCGAGGACCGGGTCTTCGACAAGGGCGGGTTCCTGTTCGAACGGGTCCGCGACTTCGCCGGCAACGGCCTGGTGACCTGCCCCCACGCCGACCACCGCCGCCAGCGCCGCTACGTCCAGCCCGCCTTCCGGGCCGACCGGATCGCGCGGTACACGGAGGTGATGGCCCGGGAGGCCCGACGGCTGGCCGGGTCCTGGAGCGACGGGCAGGAGGTCGACATCACCGCCGAGTTGAGCCTGGCCGCCGGGCGCAGCCTGGTCTCGACCCTGTTCACCCGGCTGCCGTTCACCGGCCTCCAGGAGACCGTCGACGACTTCGTGCTGCTCATCGGCGGCTCCTACCGGCGCATGCTGCTGCCCCACCGGCTCAACCGGATCCCGCTGCCGGCCAACCGCCGCTACGACGCCGCCCGCACCCGGCTGGTGCACCTGGTCGACGAGGTCGTCACCGCCTACCGCGCGGATCCGGAGGACCGGGGCGACCTGGTGTCGACGCTGGTGGCCGCCGACGCGGGCGGGCAGGCGCTCTCCAACGCGGAGGTCACCGACCAGGTGATGACGATCTTCGCCGCCGGCTTCGACACCATCGCCAACTCCACCGTGTGGGCCCTGCACCTGCTCGCCCAGCACCCGGACATCGCCGACCGGGTCCGGGCCGAGGTGGACGCGGCCCACGTGGACGCGGCCGGGGCGAACGCGCTCGGGGCGAACGTGCTCGGGGTGAACGTGCTCGGGGTGAACGTGCTCGGGGTGAACGCGGCCGAGGCGGACCTGGCCGAGGCCGACGCCACCGCGCCGGCCGGCACGTCAGCGAGCGTGGCCGGGTTGGAGCTCACCACCAGGGTCGTCCGCGAGGCCGTCCGGCTGTACTCCCCGGGCTGGCTGCTCACCCGCGTCACCACCACCGAGACCGAACTCGGCGCGCACCGCCTGCCCGAGGGCACCTCGGTCATCTACAGCCCCTACCTGCTCCACCGCCAGCCCGCCCTGTTCCCCGACCCCGACCGCTTCGACCCCGAGCGGTGGGTGGGCGTCCACCCGCAGCGCGGCCCGTTCATCGGCTTCGGCGCGGGACCGCGCCGCTGCGTCGGCGAGCAGTTCGGCATGACCGAGTCCGTCCTGCTGCTCGCCACGATCATGCGGGCCTGGCGGCTGGAGCCCGTCCCCGGCCGGACCGTCCGCGAGGTGCCGCTCGCCACGCTGCGCCCCGGCCCGGTGTGGATGCGCGCGACCCGCCGGGACGGCCTCGTCCGCACCGGGGCCGCCGGGTGAGCACGGCCCTCGTCCTCGGCGGCGGCCTGGCCGGCACGCTGGCGGCCGCCGCCCTGGCGCCGCACGCCCGGAGCGTCACCGTTCTCGAACAGGACGTCCTGCCCGTCCTGCCCGGCCCGCGCCGGGGCCTGCCGCAGGGCGAGTTCAGCCACATCCTGCTCGGCGGCGGCGCGGACGCCGTCGAGGAGGTCCTGCCCGGGACGCTCGACGCCCTGCTCGCCGCCGGCGCCCACTACCGCTCGATCCCCGCCGGCCTGCTGATGCGCCTCGGGCCGGGCTGGCTCCAGGGCTTCGACTCGCCGGCCTACCTGATCGCGTGCAGTCGCCACTTGCTCGACCACGTCGTGCGGCGGCGGCTGCGCGAGCAGGCGAACGTGACGGTCCGCGAACGCACCTCCGTCCTCGGCCTGGTGGGCGGCCCGGGCCGGATCGTCGGGGTCCACATCGAGAACCCGGACGGCTCGCGGGAGACCCTGCGGGCCGACCTGGTCGTGGACGCGACCGGCCGCCGCTCCCGTGCCCCGGAATGGCTGCGCGCGCTGGGCGTCAAGGGCCTGTGCGAGGAGACGGTGGACGCCGGACTCGCCTACGCCGCCCGGGTGTTCGAGACACCGGGCGGGAACGAGGGCTTCCCGGTGGTGAGCATCGTGCCTGTCCCGGGGCGTGGCCGGCCCGGTCGGGGCGCCACCATCATCCCGATCGAGGACGGGCGCTGGATCGTCACGCTCTCCGGCACCCGGGGCGGCGAACCCGCCCGGGGCGAGCGCGAGTTCCACGACTTCCTGAAGGCGCTGGACCACCCGGTCGTCCACGACCTCGCCCGCGCCGCCCGCCCGCTCGGCCCGATCCGAACCTGCCACGGGACGCTGAACCGCCGACGCCGCTACGAGTGCTACGAGGGCGGCCCGCTGGCCGGGTTCGCGGCCACCGGCGACGCGGTGGCGGCGCTGAACCCGGTGTACGGGCACGGCATGACGGTCGCAGCCCAGTGCGCCGCCGCCATCCGCGCCGCCGTCGACAGCGAAGGCCTGCACCCGGGGGTGAGCGCACTGATCCAGCGGCGGATCGCCAGGATCGTCGACACGCCCTGGGACATGGCCAAGGACCAGGACGAGGGCTTCCCGGACGCGCTGTCGAGCCACCCCGCCACCGCCGCCGGGCCCGCCGCCGTGTTCACCCGCTGGTACACCCGCCGGGTGCTGGGCGCGGCCCTCACCGACCCCGCCGTCTCGGCCGCCTACTTCGAGGTGTTCTCCCTCGCCGCCAGACCCGCCCGGCTGGCCAGACCCGCGGTGGCCCTCGGCGCACTACGACCCCGGCGCGCCCACCCGCCGACCGCCGGCCAGGCGATCGCCCGCTTCCCGGGGGTGGCCGCACTGGCCGGGCCGTACTGACGGGCCCGGCCGGCCCGGCCGGTCGGAACCGCCCAACCTCCCGCTCCGGCACTCCAGTTCACGCCGTCGCCGCCGTCGCCGCCGTCGAACGCCCAGGCCCTGTCCCGCCCGGATCGGTCGGACAGGCCTGGGGCGGCCAAGCGGCTCCGCTCACCGAGTCGCCGCGGCCATGGCCTCGCGAACGGTGATCAGGCATGGATCGCAGTAGCGGTCCGGGCCCGCCGACTCCTCGACACCCGCAGCCGGCGCGACGCGCTGGGCGGGTTCGAGGAAGCGTCCGCACAGGGACGTCGACGAGTCGTTCTTCGTCACCACGTGCCACACCACGGCCGGCGGTGACACCGCCGGGTCGTGCTCGGCCCACATCTCGTACACGGTAGCCTCCCGAATCGCTGGGGCCCGGTCACCCCATGCAACCCCCCTCCCCGGCGGTCGGCCACCGGACGGGGCCCGGTGGGATGGCGCGCGGGCGGGTCGGGGCATGTCCGGCCACGCCCGTCGGGGCCGCGCCGCGTTCCTCCGGCCGGGTGGCGGCTGTTCCCTTGTGGTGGTGGCCGGTTGCCCCTGGCGTTTCGGTGCCGCGCCACCAACATGAGTTCCCCTCATGTTCTCGTCAGGAGGCAGTCATGCCGGATCGCTACGACCTGCCGACGGGGTTCCGCCGGGGCGCCGCCACCGCCGCCTACCAGATCGAGGGGGCCGTGACCGAGGACGGTCGCGGGCCGTCCGTCTGGGATGTCTTCGCCGCCCGCCCCGGCGCCGCCCTCGACGGGCGGGACGAGGTGGGGCTCACCAGCCGTGCAGAGCCTCGGTGATCAGGGCGCGGGCGCCTGGCCCGTAGACGGCGGACTCCTGGAGCAGCCGGAACGCCCGGTGGAAGAGGCCGACGCGCTTGGGGTCGGTGATGGTCTCGCACCCGCGGTAGCCCTCCACTTCCACTCGGGTGCCGTCGTGGATGCCGAAGCCGTCGCCGGGGTAGATGTTCAGGCGGGCTCGGGCGGGGATGATTCCGAGTCGCAGACCGGGTGTGTCGAGGGTGGCCAGCAGGTGTTCCAGCTGGGCACGCATCACCTCGGGGCCGCCGATGCCGGTCAGCAGGGCCTGTTCGCCGAGCAGGACGTGGTAGGTGCGGCCGCCCTGTCCGAGGTAGCGGGCGCGGGCGGTGCGTTCGGCCGCACCGGCGCGCGAGTCGTCGGGCAGCTGGTGCAGGTTGGCGACCATGCGCAGGACCTCCCGTGCGTACTCGGGGGTCTGCAGGTTGCCCCAGATCAGGTCGGGGCTGTGCCCGGCGTAGTCGCTGGTGGCCGCGACGAGTTCGTGGAAGGCGCGCTGGATGTGCTCGGTACCGCGGTTCAGCAGGTCGTCCCACGACGGGGTCGGGGCTGATGGCTGCGGCATCTCGGGCGGGGTCGGTGCACTCACTGGCTTCTCCCTGCTGGTCGGAATGTTCGGGTCGGGGGTAGTGAGTAGGCGGTCAGACGCTGGAGGTGGTCGAGGTGGTCGAGGTGGTCGGGGTGGTCGGGGTGGTCTGGTGGGGCAGGCGGCCGCCGAGGTCCTACTGGGCGGACCGACGGGGTCCGGCGGACACCGATCACGTTCCGACGAGCTGGTGCCCGCCGGAGGCGGTGTCGAATCCGTGGGCGGAGAACGCGGGCCCACCTGCGAGGTACGCCTCCACTGCGGCCTTGGACGTCGGGAACATCGGGTTGGGCAGGACGTCGGCGGAGTGGTGCCAGCGCACCTCCAGGTGCTTGTCCGGCTCGACGTTGGCCAGCTCACCCGTGAACTCGCTGGTGGCGAAGACGAAGAGAACGAACCCGCCGCCCCCGTCCCAGCCCTCCTTGGCCTGGATCGTGTGCACCAGGCGCAGGTCGGACGGCCGGGCGATGAGCCCGGCCTCCTCACGCAGCTCCCGGGCAGCAGCATCGGGGATGGCCTCCCCGGGGTCGACCTTCCCACCGGGGATCGTCCACGCGGGCCCCGGTGTCCAACTGCGCTGCGCGTAGTGGACGGTGGCGATCCGGTCGGTGTTCAGGTCGTGGGCGATGACGCCGACCGACAGCCTGCTCGTCTCGTGCAGCAGGTACTCCTCGTCAAGGGGGATGGATGGGCGGAGTCGCGGCGGTCAGCCGGTCCGTCCTGGTGAGGTGGGGCGCAGGGCCATGAAGCCGCCGACGGGCTCGAAGCCGAGGCTGCGGTAGAGCGGGGCGCCGGCGTCGGTGGCGCGGTCGCTGGAGCGGGCGCGGCGGTCGGACAACTGCTCCTAGCTGTCGCGGTCGGCAAGCTCCGAGAGCGCGGTGTCGCGCATGATGCGGTCGACCGAGTCGTGGAGGGTGCTGTCGCTGCCGACGACGGTCTCGATGCCGCCCGGGAGCAGGTCGTGCTCGCGGTACCAGTCGCGCAGTTCCCGCTCGGTGACGGCCGCCAGGTACTCGCGGTCGGCCTTCGAGGCGTGCCGGACCAGCGTCTCGTCGATCGGGATGTCGAGGTAGTAGCAGCGGGTGACGCCGCGATGGTCGTCCACCAGGCGCTGGAGCATCTCGCCGTAGTGGTCGGCGTACAGGATGCCTTCGATGACGACGTGGTAGCCGGCGCCCAGCGCGTACCGGGCGACGGTGTCGATCAGGCCGATGTTCGCGCCGCCGGGGCGGTCCCGCTCGCGCAGCACGATGCGGCGGAGGTTGTCCTGCGCGACCACGGCCAGGCCCCGCCCGAACCGGTCCCGGATGCCCGCCGCTACCGACGACTTGCCCGACGCCGAGTTTCCCCGAACGACCACGAGACGGGTCTCCGCGCTCCCGGCAGGCATCCCGGTCGCTGGGGGCGCCGGGTGGTTCACGGCGCTCATGCCGGCCAACCGACGACGGACAGCGGGCGGCCGGCGGTGATCTGCGTGAGCGCGTCCGCGGTGTAGCCGACGATCGGCTCCGGAAGGCCGTCCAGCGGCCAGAAGCGGAGAGCGGTGCACTTGTCCGGTTCACGGTTGGTGATCTTGCCGGTGTACGCGCGGGGGGTGAAGAACAGCTGGAGGCGTCCGGCCCCGTCGTCGGCGTCGAGGTGGTGGAGGGTGTGCACCAGGACGAGGTCCTGCTCCCGGATGGTGATGCCGAGTTCCTCCTCGGCCTCGCGGGCCATGCCGGCCAGGACGGACTCTCCCGCTTCGAGGTGGCCGGCCGGAGCGTGCCAGTGCCGGTCGGCGAACGCGGTGTTGGCGCGCTGTCCGAGCAGCACCCGGCCGTTCTCGATCAGGACCAGGTGAACTCCGACACTCAGCGTGTGCGGCACGGGGATGTCTCCTTCCAGGGGCGGGAGAGAGCCAGCGCGGGGAGTCCGGCTGGTTCAGGACATGGCGAAGCTGCGATCAAACTGGTGATCGTCAGTCGTACGTGAGTGCGTCGGCAGGTGTCCCACCGTAGGCGGCCCGGCGAGGCAGTGTCGGCGTGTCGCGGCAGATGCCACACGATCCGGTGAACGGCCCCAACTCGTCATACTGGTAAGGCGATTGCCGACCGGCCAGGGCGCCCTCGGTGCGGAACAGCTCATCCCCGCGTCCGTCCCGCGACTACGTGAGCTGGCTGGGGTCACCTCGCCGCAGGTCACCGACCCCGGCCTTGTCCGGTAGACCATGGACCTCCGGCGGGAGCCCGTCCGTCACGTCCTGGACCAGGTGGAGCAGCGCCTCGGCACTAGGCTGGATCGGACCAGCGTGGTGAGCAGGCGCCGGACGGTCGGAGCCGGCACCGACCGCAGCAACTGGGTCCGGACCGAACGACATGGGCGTGGAACCCGCGCAGCGCGAGGCCGCGCGACTGATCCGGCCCCTTCAATCGAGCTGAACGCAGCTGTACTGCTACTGCACCATCGTCACCGAACACGGAAGGAGCAGGCATGGACCCCACCACGCGTCCTCCGGGCGGCCACGACGCCGAGGACATCGCGAGCATGAAGGAGCGAGGCTGGCGCGATCTGGCACCCATCGACGAGGCGTACCAGGCAGGCGAGATCACGGCGACCGAGTGGCACTCCGCTGTCCTGAACGTCATCGAACCGGCCTACCTCAACGGCGACAACCCGCGGGCCCAGTCCGGCCACAGCGGCGACGAGATCCGCTGGCGAGAAGCCCGTGGCCTGCTCGTCGACCTGCTCCCGCCTCACGGCGGGACGTTCCTCGACGTCGGATGCGCCAGTGGCCACCTGATGGAGAGCCTGACCAACTGGGCGGCTGAAACAGGGATCATCATCGAGCCCTACGGGGTGGAGATCTCCACGGCCCTCGCCGACCTCGCCCGAACGCGCTGCCCGAAGTGGGCGCATCGGATCTGGACCGCGAACGCGATGGGCTGGAAGCCTTCACATCGCTTCGACGCCGTCCGCACCGGCCTGGACTACGTACCGACGGACCTGCGTGGAGCCTACGTAGCCCATCTGTTGGACCATGTCGTCGCCCCGGGCGGCCGATTGATCATCGGCGTCTACAACGAGGAACGAGACCAAGTCACAACGGCGGACCTGCTGCGGTCCTGCGGCTACACCCCGGCCGGTACCACCACAAGAGACCACCGGCACCCCAAGATCCAGTACAAGGGTCTGTGGCTGGCCAACGCTTGAGCAGCCGCTTCGCTCCCGGCGCCGGGGCACGCACCCTCCAGCGCTCTGTGGACAGCGTGCTCGTCTCGACAGGCCGGTACCGTCGGCGAACAGCCAGTCATCACGCGTAGCGCCGGCACGGACGCCAGAGCCTGGCCCATGGCGGTGTCGAACCCGCCGCCTTCGTGAATACGGCAGTTGGGCATTCGGGCGTAACGTCATCGCGCCCTGGCGGCTCGTACCAATGGGGCGGGACGACCAACATGCACCCTCGGTAGATCCCTCAGCCGGTCCCGCCGTCGCTCGCAGCGGGGTGGGACCCGGCTTCGCGCTGTCACCCGCGTGGGATACGCCGGGCAGCCCCACCGGTTACGTTTCGGGACGTCCTCAGAGCGTCCCGAAACGTGGTTGGAAGGCACCCAGTAGACCCGTCAGAATCTGGAGAATTCTCCATTCTGGCGGCGCAAGGTAATCGCAGCCTGGAGAACCGCGCTCACTCCTGGAACCGGATCAATTCGCGCAGCTCTCCTTCTGGACACTGTTCCCCTGAAAGGCAGGTGCCCGTGAAGCACGAAGCAATGCAGAAATCCGTGAAGGTGATGGACAATCGGTACTCGTCCGGCATGCGTAAATGGAATCTCCGGTTCGGCATTACGTCCCGCTGCAATATCCGCTGCCAGTACTGCCTTCCGGAAGGGAAGCAGGGAGTCATCGTTCAGCCTTCGCTGGAGGAGGCGATCGAGGTCCTGCAGGCCGGCTATGACATCGGCTTCCGGAGGGTCCACTACACCGGTGGAGAGCCGACCGTGAGGCGCGACTTCGTGGATCTGCTGCGTGCCGGCAAGGAGATCGGCTACGACCAGCAGATCGTCACGACCAATGGCTACCGCCTGCACCACTTCATCGAAGAGGCGATCGATGCCGGCCTGACCCGGGCGATCGTCAGCATCGACACCCTGGATGAGCAGCGCAATCTGTTGATCACCCGGCGGGGCTTTCACAGTGACACCCTGCGCAGCATCGAGCGTTCGGTCGAGTTGCTGCCGACTCTGACGAAGATCTCGTGCGTGACGATGCGCGACACCCTTCACGAGCTGCCCGCCTTCATCGACCACGCCCGTGAGCTGAACAACAGCGGAGGGGCGGGCCAGCTGGCGATCAAGCTGAACCAGTTCTTCCCCTCGAACCCCGCCCAGCTCGGCGCCGAGGGCGAGGCCTTCTGGAAGAACCAGTTCGTGGAGGAGCAGGCGATCCTCCAAGCGCTCGCGAAGGCGGGTGAACTGCGGCCGGTGCGGCGGGAGTCGATCGAGGGCGACAATCCGAGCTACAACTACTTCGAGATCGGCGACACTGGGGTAAAGGTCGCGGTGCTCGCGATGTTCTCCTGGGACTACCCGTGCGGTGGCTGCTGGAAGCTGCGGATCAGCCCGAACGGGATGACGACGGTCTGCATCAGCCAGAAGAACCCTCCGGTCCTGTGGGGGATGTCCCTGGATGAGAAGCGCGAGACGTTCAAGCGGCTGACCGGCTACCGCGACAGCGAGCAGTTCGACATCGACAACCCGAACCGCAAGCACTACCGCGACCAGCTCGGCGAGTTGCGGTTCGACAAGGTCATCGGCGAGCAGAAGACGATCGCGCACTTCCGCACCATCTTGACCCGCGAGGCGCTGGAAGCGCGGGGGGAGATGTGACGGGCCTGGAGCGCCTGTGCTTCGGCACTTCGACGTTCGTCGCCGGCCGTCTGCTGCCCGGCAAGGACTCGCGGCCCGGTCTGGCCGCGCTGCGTACCGCGCTGGAGGCCGGGGTCCGCACGATCCACTCCAACCCGCACCTCGGCACGCAGTGGGCGGTGCGGGAGGTGCTGGACCACGTCGGCCCCGTTGCCGGGCTCCGTCACCTGGTCAAGGCGGAGTGCCCGCTGCGGGGGGACCTCGAAGCGCGCATCAGCACGGCCATCGAGATGTCCACCGGCCAGCTGGGCATCGCCCGGATCGACGCGGTAGTGCTGCAGGTTGACCTCAAGCGCACGGAGCGGGCTGAACTTCTCAACGACCAGAAGGCGTTGAGGGATTTCTATCGGCATGGCTCCCGGGTCGCGTTCGCTTCGGGGCGGATCGGCGCGGTCTACGCCTACTGCCACGGCCCGGCCGAGGTCCGTGCTGCCCTGCGGGAGGAGTCGATCTCCGCCGTTGCCGCCCAGTACCACCTCGCCTCTCCGTGGCCGATCTCGCATCTGGCCCAGATCTCGCAGGCCGACCGTGGCTTCGTCGGGATGTCGCCGCTCAACCGCGGTGCCCTGATCGACCCGCTCGCCCGCACCGCCCGCGGCAGACTCCGCCCTCTCACCTGGGCGCTGAGTGATCCGCGTGTGGAGGCCATCGCCATCACGATGTCCTCACCGGAACACGTCAACGAAGTGATCGACACCGTCCGGAACTCGCAACGCTCAAGGCCCTCCGGTCCCCGCACCAGCAGCACCGGATACAAGGAGGCCATCCTGTGATTGACGTCGCCCTGCCACGAACGGGCCCCGAGGGCCACGTCCAGGCCGGCAGCATGATCCTTGCCTCCAGAGCCCTGCGCCCGTGCGTGGGAGGCCACAAGCAGATCGGCGAGGGCTGTTGACTCTGACCTTGGGGCTGAACTTCGGTACCCACGACGCGGCAGCGGCCATCGTTCACAACGGAACGGTGGTCGCCGCCGTCGAAGAGGAGCGCCTGAATCGGATCAAGAACACGAAGGTGTTCCCCGAGCAGGCGATCCGGGCCTGCCTGGACCTGGCCGGCGCCCACCCACAGGACCTCGACCAAGCAGCGCTGTTCGTCGACCCGAAGCTCCACCTTCTCCTGGCGCCGTCGAACCTGCGCTACGGCACACCGGCGTCGATCGGTTCGGTGCTGTCCGACCTGGCCAAGTACCGCACGCGGCGCAGGCTGCCCCAGGTGGTTCGCCGCAGCGGCCTCTTACCGGCCCACCTGCCGCTCATACCCGTGCCGCACCACCGGGCGCACGCCGCCAGCGTCTACCTGACCTCCCCCTTCGATGAGGCGCTGGTCGTCACCCTCGACGGCCGCGGCGAGTACGAGACCGCCGCGATCTACGACAGCACCGACGGCCGGATGACGAGGCGCCATCACATCGTCTACCCGCACTCGTTCGGATACCTGTACAGCGCCCTGACCCGGTACCTCGGTTTCTGTCCGCAGAGCGACGAGTGCAAGGTGATGGGCCTGGCAGCCTACGGAGGCCCCCGGTACTTCGACCAGATCGGGCGCCTCGCCTGGTTCGACCAGAGCGTCGGCCGACTGCACCTGAACCTGCGCTACTTCGACCACCACCGCCGGCCCAGCGCCCGGCGCAACCTGTTCAGCCCGGCTCTGGTCGAACTCCTCGGGCCGCCCCGGCACCCCGAGGACGCGATCACCGATCGGCACCGCGATATTGCCCGCGCCCTCCAGCACCTCCTGGAGCAGCTGGTCTGCTCCTACCTCACCTTCGCCCAGCGCCTCGTACCACGACGATCGCTCTGCCTGGCCGGCGGCGTCGCACTCAACTGCGTCGCCAACGCCACCGTGATCGCATCGGGCCGGTTCGACCGGATCTTCATCCAGCCTGCAGCAGGCGACGCCGGCACCTCCATCGGCGCGGCGCTGGTCACTGCGGTCAGCCCGGTCCGGAGCCCGCTTCGACACGCCTTCCTCGGCCCCTCCTACGACGAGGAGACCATCCGCTCGGCCCTGAGCGGCATCCCTACCAGCCGGTACCGGGTGCGGCGCACGGCCGAGCCGCACCGGGACGCCGCCCGGCTGCTGAGGGCGGAGAAGGTGATCGGCTGGTTCCAGGGCCGCATGGAGTTCGGACCGCGGGCGCTGGGAGCCCGCAGCATCCTGGCCTCTCCCCAGTACGCCACGACCGCTTCCCGGATCAACGCCATGATCAAACAGCGGGAGGCGTTTCGCCCGTTCGCGCCGGCCGTACTGGCAGAGCACGCCGACGACTACTTCGCCCTGCCGTCCGCCGGCGCACTCGTCTACCCGTACATGCTGGCGACCGGCACGGTGCACCGGCAGCAGCGGGATCGCCTGCCAGCCGTGGTCCACGTGGACGGCTCTGCCCGGGTCCAGACAGTGCACCGGGATACAAACCCCTTGCTGTGGAACGTCATTGACGCCTATCACCAGCTCTCGGGTCTGCCCGTCGTGCTGAACACCTCGTTCAACGGCGCGGACGAGCCGATCGTCTGCACCCCGAGCGATGCGGTCGCGACCTTCCTGAAGTGCGGCCTGGACGCACTCGTGGCCGGCCCGTACGTCATCGAGGAGACCACGCGGTGAACCACCCCGGCGGCATCATCCCCGCCCCCTTACGCATAGCGGTGGAACGGGAGTTCGGACCCGTCCTCCGCATCGAGGAGCGCCCTGGCGGCCACACCCCCGGCATCAGCGCCGCTCTCACCCTGGCCCACCGACGCGTCTTCCTCAAGGCGATAGCCGTCTGCCACCCGCTCTCGAAGGATCACCAGCTGGAGGCCGGGATCAACTCCGTCCCGCCAGCCGGCCTCGGGCCTCGGCCGCTGTGGTCCGGGACTGTCGACGGCTGGCTCATCCTCGTCTTTGAGTACGTCGACGGCCGCCACCCGGACCTGAGCCCGCGCTCACCGGACATCCCGATGGTCCTGGCCGCTCTGCGGGAGACCCTGGAGGAGTGCGGCCTGACGGCGACGATCACCGGCTACCTCGGCTCTGTCGACTACACCAACCGCAAGGGGCAGCGAGGCCGGCAGTACGCCTTCACCGCCACCGCGCCCATCATCCTGAGCGAGCACGACGACTTCGTCTGGGCCAGGCCGAACGCCCTGCCGGACGTCTCGGACGCAGTGCGAGGGCTGATCGCGCTGGCCGAGCGACACTCATCAGCTTCGGCAACCGGCTCTCACGAGAACCGGCGGCAGTGAAGCTGCCGAGCTGGCAAGACAGCGAGCCACACCCACCACCGTGATGTCGCTCAGGGTGATCGGACGAATCTGTACGGCGATTCTGCGTTGCTCGCGGCGGCCCGAGCAATCTATCCTCTGGGCAACGCGCTGACGGAGACAAGTAGCCGCAGGGCACGCGAGCCGAGAGAGCTGCCGGCAGCTGGGAAGGCAGCCTCGCGTCCTGGGGTGAATCCCCTCCCGAGTGGGGGGAGGAACGGCCGGCTGCGGCCCAATGCCCCGCCGGTTCGCTCCCGTTATCGAGCTGTCGAGGCCGTCACCTCCGGGTGCCGGCGAAGGCGTGGTGGCACCGCGAGTTCCCTTCTCGCCCACGCCCCCAAGGGATCACGTCGGACTCCGACTGATCGATGGGACCCGAAATGCTGGACATCACCGTGATCCGAGAGCACCCCCAGCGCGTCGAGCGCGCGCTGGCGAAGCGAGCCCTTCACATCGACCTCACCGCCTTTCTCGCCCTGGACGAGAAGTACCGGCACGGCATGACCGAGGTCGAGACGCTACGCGCCGAGCGCAAGCAGATCTCCCGCGAGATCGCGCGGCTCGACTCGGCGGACCCCGCCGCCCACGCCAAGCGCACCGAGGCAACCGAACTCGGTACCCGCCTCGCCGCACTCGAGGAGCAGCTCACCACCCTGGCCGACGAGCGCCAGGCGTTCCTCGACCAGCTGCCCAACCTGCCCGACGAGGACGTGCCGACCGGCGGCAAGGAACAGAACCAGGTCGTCCGCGCGCACGGCACCCGCCCGGCCTTCGACTTCGAGCCGCACAACCACGTCGATCTGGCCCGCCGACTCGGTCTGATCGACTACGAGCGCGGCGTCAAGCTCGGCGGCACCGGCAACTGGGTCTACCGCGGCAACGGCGCGCTCCTCGAATGGGCGCTGCTCAACTTCTTCATCGAGACCCACGTCCAGGACGGCTACGAGCTGATCCTGCCGCCCCACCTGCTGACCTACCAGGCCGGCTACACCGCAGGTCAGTTCCCCAAGTTCGCCGAGGACGTCTTCGCACTCGAGCAGGGTCCGGCCGGGCCGCAGCGGTTCCTGCTACCGACCTCGGAAACCGCCCTGGTCAACCTCCACCGCGACGAGGTCCTCCCGGAGGCCGAACTGCCGCGCAAGTACGTCGCCTACTCGCCCTGCTACCGGCGCGAGGCCGGCAGCTACCGCGCCGCCGACCGCGGTACCCTTCGCGGCCACCAGTTCAACAAGGTCGAGATGTTCCAGTTCGCGCACCCCGACGCCTCCGACATCGCCCACGAGGAACTCCTGACCAAGGCAGCCAACTTGGTCGAGGCGCTCGGCCTTCACCACCGAATCACCCGGCTGGCTGCCGAGGACACCAGCGCCTCGATGGCCAAGACCTTCGACGTCGAGGTCTGGCTGCCCAGCATCGACGGCTACGTCGAGGTGAGCTCGGTATCGAACGCCCGGGACTACCAGGCCCGGCGCGGCAACATCCGCTACCGCCCCGTGGCAGGAAAGGCCGCCTACCTGCACACCCTGAACGGCTCCGGGCTGGCCACCAGTCGGCTGGTGCCGGCCCTGCTGGAACAGCACCAGCAGGCGGACGGCACCGTCGCGGTGCCGACCGTGCTGCAGCGCTGGCTCGGCTGCAAGTCCTTGACCCCAGCTGAACGCAGGTAGTCGTACCAGCGGCAGGCCCGGAACACAGCGCGTCCGGGCCGACAGCGGGCCACTGCCCAGGGCACTGCTACAGCGGTGACCTGGGCAGTGCGTGCTCCCCCCAGAGCAACGCATGGACCAGGTGTTGGGCGGGGAGGCTGGCAACGTGACGGAGACCTTGCCACAGTGGGCGCGGCGGATCGCCGAGCAGGAGCTGGCGGACACCCTGCCGAGGCGGTGGTTGCACTCCCAAGGGGTGACACGTCAAGCCGAGCAACTGGCCGCGGTCGCCGGGCCGGATGATGGCCTGCTGGTCGCCGCCGCAGTGCTCCACGATGTCGGCTACGCTCCCCGCTTGGCCCTGACGGGCTTTCATCCTCTCGACGGTGCAAGGTTCCTGCGGGACGAGCACGGCGCGGACACGCGGCTCGTGCGACTGGTGGCAAACCACTCGCTCGCCCTGCTGGAAGCTGAGGAACGCGGGCTACGCGAAGCCCTGGAGTGGGAGTTCCCGATGCTCGCCGACCAGGTACTGGTGGACGCCCTGATCTTCTGCGACATGACCACTACCCCCGACGGGAAGCCGACCCGTTCCAGGGACCGGGTCGCGGAGATCCTCGCCCGGTACGGAGCAGACACGCTGGTGGGACGGTTCATCCAGCGAGCCCAGCCGGAGATCGCGGCGGCGGTGGCCCGCACCGAAGAGCGGATCGCCGCCGCGGGTCAGCCGAGGTAGGGGTACCGCCCGCTGAGGTAGTGGCCGATCTGCTGCCGCATGCTCGGGTGGATGTCGTACTCGTCCAGGTCGCCGGGCCGCACCCAGCGCACACCGTCGGCCTCATCGTTGATCGTCGGGGTACCGCCGATCGGGCGGCCGATGTACGCCACCTCGAACTGCTGGCGGGCTTCGTCGTTGCTGCTGTAGACGACGATGTGCTCCGGATTGGAGTAGACCCCGAGGAGACCGGTCACCTCCGCCTTGATCCCGGTCTCCTCCTCGCACTCTCGCACCGCGCAGTCGGCGGCGGACTCACCGATGTCCTGCTTCCCGCCGGGCAGCGCCCACTGCCCGGTGTCGCGTCGGCGCTGCAGCAGGATCTCGCCGACCTCGTTCTGCACGAGCAGGTTGCTCGCAGGGACCAGCGAGTTCGCGGCCGGTGCGTCCGGATCGCCGTAGTACTCAGTCCTGCCGGCCATGAGACTGGCTCCCCTGTGCGTCGTCGTTCCACGGCCGGGCGGAGTTCCAGACCGCGTCGAAGCTCGAAGCGTAGCCGCTGAACCAGCCCAGCCGGCCGTCGTTCTGAAGGTGCAGCAGCGGGTTCGCGGACGCCGGCCGGCCCCAGACGTGCGGGTTGACCAGCAGGTCGTCGTCGTAGCGGAACAGCGAGTTGTACAACGTGGTGTCGTGCAGGCGGATCTCGCAGCCGGGCGTGCCCAGCAGCGGTCGGTAGTAGGTCAGCGAGGCGCGGATCTTCGCTGCGAGGGCGTCGCCGATGCCCTCCTCACGTCCGCGGATCGCCACCGCGCGGCCCTGCGGGTCTCCGAAGCACAGCCGGACCTTCACCCCGGCCGCCGCGCGCTGCGCCAGCATCGTGGCGATGCGCGGGTTCGACTGGGCGAAGAACGTCCCCGAGAACACCAGCACGTCAATGTTCTGGTCTGCCTCCAGCAGCAGGGAGAGCCACATCTCCCGCGGGACGCCGGCACGGTCGGGGTATGTGGCCACGAGGCCGACACCGGGACCGGTGACCTGTGCGGACCGGGGATGGGGCTCCGGCCAGAGGAAGGTCTCGTCCACCTGGAGGTGGTGCGCAACAGCCCACCGGTGACGGGCATGGGGCACGCGACCGCCCAACCAGCGGGTCACGGTCTTGGGGTCCACCTCGCAGACCGTTGCGAGTGCCGCAGGGGGCACACCGCGCTGGACGAGTGCGGAGCGCAATCGCTCGTTCACAGCGGATATCCAACCGGACTCCACCGGGACCCGCAAGGACGTCCTGGGACGCCGGAAGAGTCCAGGTTCACCGGCCCACGGCCACCACTACCGTCTCGGAGAAGAAGAACCGCCCATCTCGGGCCGCGGCTTGCACGCCCGCGTGCCAGTCTGTGACCTCGGCTGCGGTGACCGTCGTCGTGCCACGTGCAGCTGAGCCCAGCAATGCTCTGCGCATGTCGGCCAGTCGACGTTCGGGGTGGCCCGTGAGTACCGTCGAGGCGGTCGTGAGTGTCTCGGTGCGCTGCAGGGTCAGCCCGGCGGCCCCGACCAAGCCAGGCAGCGCGCGACCGATGCGGCCGTTCGCGTGGTCCATCCACGGTTGGCGATCGTCGGTGAAGGCGTGGCACACCCGCCGGTCCAGGTCAGCCGGCGGGCCGGCCACCATGATCGAGTCGAAGTCGACGTGCGCGAGCACCAGGGTGCCCTCGGCCCTGAGGAGTCGAACGGCCTCGCGAACGAGCTCCGCAGGGTCGGTGAGGCACTCGAGTACGTTGTAGGACACGACTGCGTCGGCGCAACCACCGGCCAGGGGGAGGGACCGCCGCAGGTCTGCCTGGACGAGCTGTACGCCTCGACCATGCCTGGTCAGGCGGGTTCGTGCGGTCGAGAGTGCCGCCGCTGACCGGTCCAGACCGACGAGTCGTGCCCGAGGGTGGCGGCGGGACATCGCAGCGAGCGTCGGTCCAGCGCCGCAGCCGAGATCGACCAGTGTCCCGTCCGCGGGCAGCTGCGACAGGTCTGCGAGGAGAGCGTGAATCGGCTCATCAGCCTCGGACATCGGACACCTCCAGCCCGGGCCGCAATGCGCGGACGTGGGCGTGCAGTTGGTCAGCAGCGGTCGGCGGAAGGGGATCAGGGTGGCATTGTGCTGGCGCGGCGGTGGTTGTCACTACATCAGGTCCGGCGCCTGGAGGCCGAGCAGGTCGAGGTCCCGGGCCAGCGTCTCCGCGGTCAGCCGGCACAGTGCCACCCGGTTCGTCCGGTGGGCCGGTGTCTCCGCCTTGAGGACGGGACAGGACCCGTAGAAGTCGGTGAGGGCCTTCGTCAGCCCCAGCGGCGCCGGTCTTGTTGAGCCGATGCGCGCGCCATCACTGCAAGTCTCTTGCGAGAGCGGATCGCGGAAGTCTGCCGAACCTCTGCTGAACCATCTCCGGATGGCGGTGTGCCCCCTCTGGCATTTCTGCCTGGTGTCAGTAACATGAGCAATCCTCATGTTCTCGTCAGGAGGTTGCCATGCCGGATCGCTACGACCTGCCGGCGGGGTTTCGCTGGGGTGCCGCCACCGCCGCCTACCAGATCGAGGGAGCGGTGGACGAGGACGGCCGCGGGCCGTCCGTCTGGGACGTCTTCGCCGCCCGCCCCGGCGCCGTCCGGGACGGTCACACGGGCGCGGTGGCCTGCGACCACTACCACCGGTACCCCGAGGACGTCGCGCTGATGAAGGACCTCGGGCTCGACGGCTACCGCTTCTCCATCTCCTGGCCCCGGATCCTCCCGACGGGCGCGGGCGCCGTCAACCCCGCCGGACTCGCCTTCTACGACCGGCTCGTCGACGCGTTGTTGGAGGCGGGCATCACCCCGCTGCCCACCCTCTTCCACTGGGACCTCCCGCAGGCACTGGAGGACGGCGGCGGCTGGCTGAACCGCGACACCGCCTACCGCTTCGCCGAGTACGCCACCGTCATGGCCGACCGCCTCGGCGACCGCGTCCCCGCCTGGATCACCCTCAACGAGCCCTTCGTCCACACCGTCTTCGGCTACGCCCTCGGCACCCACGCCCCCGGCCGCACCCTGATGCTGGAGGCCCTCCCGGCCGCCCACCACCAGCTCCTCGCCCACGGCCTGGCCGCCTCGGTGCTCCACGACCGCGGCCTGGAGGTGATGCTCTCCAACAACCTCACCCCGGTCGAGCCGGCCACCCCCTCCGACGCCGACCTCGCCGCCGCCCAGGCCTACGACGCCCTCCACAACCGCCTGTTCACCGACCCCGTCCTCCTCGGCCGCTACCCCGACCTCTCCGCCCTCGGCGTCCCCGACGACCTCTACGGTGCCATCCACCCCGGCGACACCGACCTCATCGCCGCCCCCGGCCTCGACGGCCTCGGCCTCAACTTCTACAACCCCACCCGCATCGCCGCCCCCACCGAACCGGGCCTCCCCTTCGACTTCGTCGACATCCCCGATGTTCCCCACACCGCCTTCGGCTGGCCCGTCGTCCCCTCCGCGCTCACCCAACTCCTCCTCCAGCTCCGGGACTTCTACGACAAGGCCCTCCCGCCCATCACCATCACCGAGAACGGCTGCTCCGTCACCGAGGAGACCGTCCCCGACCAACCCCGCATCGACTTCATGTCCGCCCACCTCGACGCCCTCGCCCGGGCCGCCGCCGAGGGCATCGACATCCGCGGCTACTACACCTGGTCCCTCCTCGACAACTTCGAATGGGCGGAGGGACTGTTCAGGCAGCGCTTCGGTCTGGTCCACGTCGACTTCGCCACGCAGCGGCGCACCCCGAAGGCCTCCTACGCCTGGTACCGCGACCTGATCGCCGCCCATCGTGCTTCTCGTACAAGGTAGTTGGCGTCCAGCCGCTGCGGTTGGGTGGCCCTCTCGGCAGCGGGCTGAGTGAGCCACCTGGACAGCGTAGGTCGCAGCAGCTGTGCCTGAGGTTTGCGTAGAAGACAGGGTGTTCGACAAGGCCGCAGCCCGTGGTGCCTGGGCCGGCGCGTAGGGACATCACGCTGGCGCTGGTGTGCCATCGATGTCGCTGCTCCGGATCATGTGGATGATGCGGGTCGCCCAGTCGGTGGGCCGCTCGCGGCCGAGGAGTTCGGAGAGCCGGTTCATGCGGGTCCGGCGTTCGACCATGGTGAGGTCGAGGGCCCGGCCGAGGACGGTGCTGAGGTCTTCCGGTGAGTGCGGATCGGTGAGCAGTGCGGCCTCGCCGAGTTCGGCGGCGGCGCCGGCGTGGCGGGAGAGCACCAGGACTCCCGGATCGGCGTGACGGTGCAGGACGGCGGCCCGGGCGGCGACGAACTCTTTGGCGGTCAGGTTCATACCGTCCTGGAGGGAGGTCACCCAGAGCACGTCCGCTGCCAGGTACTCGTCGACGACCTCGGTGGTGGACAGGCGGTGGGGAAGATAGTCGACCGGTTGCCAAGCTCCCTGCCGCCAAGCGGCGTTGACCTCGGTGACGCGTTGTTCGAGGTGGTGGCGGGTGGTGTCGTAGGCGGTGATGCCGGGCTCCGGTGGTGGGCAGACGAGCCGGAAGGTGAGCCGGCCGCGTAGTCCGGGTCGGCGGGTGAGCAGGTGGTCGATGGCGTCGACCTTCTGGATCGGGGCCTTGGCGTAGTCGAGGCGTTCGACCGAGAGCACGACACGGCCGATGGTCGGGCGGCGGTGCGGCGCGCGGAGGCGGGCGAGCTTCTCGATGGCAGGTCGGTCGATGCCGAGCGGGTGGACACCGACGCGCGGTGGTTCGGGCAGGCCTGCCAGGGTCCGGCGGAAGTGGTCAGCGAATTCCTGGGTGTGGAAGCCCGCCCAGTCGAGGCAGGCCAATGAGGAGCGCAGTTCGGCGGCGACCGGGAGGGTGGCGAAGGTCTCCGGGGCGGGGAACGGGGTGTGGTGGAAGATCCCGATTCTGAGGTCGGGTCGGATGCGGCGAAGCCGGCCGGGGACGAGCCAGAGGTTGTAGTCGTGGAGCCAGACGGTGGCGCCGGGGGCGGCCTGTGCGCTGATGTGTCGGGCGAAGCGTGCGTTGACCGTGCGGTAGTCGGCCCACGCCCGTTCGTCGTGGACGGCCCGGCCCGGTTCGGACATCAGTACCGGCCACAGGGTTTCCTTGCAGGCGCGGTGGAAGTAGCCGCTCCAGGTGGCCGGGTCCACCGGTACGGTGGCCAAAGGGAGTGTGGCGGGTCGCGGGAGCGGGGCCTGTTGGTCGCGCCCGGTCAGAGTGGTGACCCAGATCCCCGGCAGGCCGTCGGAGAAGGCACTGGTCAGGGTGGGCAGGATGCCGTTGGGGCTGCTGGGCGGCTGCCAGCTGTCGCCGTTCCAGTGCAGCGGCGGGCGGTGGTAGGCCAGCACGAGGGAGTGCCGGTCGGCGGGGCGTTCGTGGCTGGGGCCGGGACTGGGGCCGGGGCCGGGATCGGGGGAGAGCCAGCCGAGTTTCTGGAGCGCCGCGTGGATGCCGGCCGCGCCGGCCCGACCGGGGCGTTGGACGCGGGGGTCGTCGGCGAGGGCGGTGAGCAGTGCGGGTTCGGCACCGGCGACGACCACGGCGTGGGTGCCGGTCCGGAACAGCGAGAGGTCGTTGAGGGAGTCTCCGGCGACGAGGATCTCCTCGGGCTGCCAGCCCAGCTTCCCGGCCAGGGCCCGAAGGGCGTTGCCTTTGGAGGCTCCTGGTGGCAGGACGTCGAAGTAGCGGTCCGCCGAGTACACCCAGGTGCAGCCGAGGGCCTCGACGGCCTCGGTGAGTTCCCCGGTGAGCCGGCCGGGGGCGAGGTGGTAGGAGCAGCGGCCGTCTTGGACGACGGCGTGCTGGTAGACGAGTTCGGGGAAACGGCGTAACGCGACGCATACCCGATCCGGTCCCGGCCAGCCGGCCCGCAGCTGTTCCTGGACCGGGTCGACGGAGGTGAAGTCCATGCCGTCGATGACGGTCGCGCCGACGTCGGCGATGATCCACCGGGGCCGAGGGACGAGCAGATCGCGAAGGACCTCACGGATCGAGGCCAGTCCGCGTCCGGTGGCGAAGACGGGGGTCACCTCGGGGTGACGGGCCAGGGCGTCCCTTAGCCGACGTCGGTCGTCGCGGGTGCCGCCGAGCAAGGTGCCGTCCAGATCGGTGACCAGAATCCTCGACATCCGAGGGACGCTAACACGACCACGGCCCGTTCTGAAGCGTTCACCTCATGCTGTTGTCCGTCGGGTTCGGCCGGGGCCGACGCTGGAGTGACCGGCCCAGTCGGCGGTCGAGCTCCCCGGCGTGCAGGGCCGCACTGGAACCGGGCCCGGTGGTCGCCGCGGCTCCGCAGGCTGCCGCTACGGCGAGACAATCGGGCAGGCTCCAGCCGTCGAGAAGCCCGTGCACCAGACCCGCGTTGAAGCAGTCGCCCGCCGCCGTCGGGTCGATGGCGCCGGCCTGGAGGACGGCTTGGGTATCGTGGCGCTCGCCGTTCCGGACCACGGTGGCACCGTGCGCGCCGCGCGTGACCACCAGGGTGGGCACCAGGCGGGAGAGTGCCGCGATCCCGTCGTCCAGGTCGCCGGCGCCGGTCAGACGCAGGGCTTCTCCATCGTTCGGCGTGAAGACGTCGACCAGTGCGAGGACGTCACGGACGGCCGGATCGTCGAGGGTCGCGGATGTGTCGTGGCAGTCCATGACCACCAGCGTGCCGATCTGACGTGCGGTTCGGACCGCGGTCGCCGTCTCGTCGTCCCACCGCAGTTGGGGAAACATCAGCACGCGTGGGCGGAAGCGCCGCAGCAGCGGGACGAGCGGCTCGGGGTCGATCGGGTCCTGGAAGCTGACCATCGCCCGGTCGTCGCCGGACGACAAGGCGACGGTCAGGCTCCGCAGGGGGAAGGGGTGGTGACGGAAGGCGGTCTCGTCCAGTCCCTCCTGCCTCACACAGGACAGCACATGGGCGCTGAACGGGTCCGCGCCGAAGTCCACGCTCCACACCACCTGCCGCCCCAGCCGGTGCAGCGCCATCGCCAGCGTGTACGCACCGCCCGGCACCAGGCCGAAACCATCCGCGAACACCTCCGTGCCCGGCAGCACCGGCCGCTCCAGGCCGTGGAAGACCAGGTCCACGAAGTAGGCTCCGGCGACGAGGACTTCGCAGGTCCGTGCCGCTTCGTTCGTCTCCATTCGGCGAGCATAGGGTCATCGAACGGCTGGACGGGGTGAAACGTGACCTGGTCGATCGGCGGGATGAGCGGCGGCCGCAGCCCCGCCACGAATCGGGATGACGATGAACAAGCCTGTGCGCCGCGCGCTCGCGACCGGAGCGGCCCTGGGGACAATGAGGCTCTTCGGGGCGGACCGATACGATGACAGCCTGTTCGACGGGCCGAGGGCTACTACCAGCGCTTCGGCATCGTCCACGTCGACTTCGGCACCCAACAGCGCACCCCGAAGGCCTCCTGCACCTGGTACCGCGACCTGATCGCCACCCGCCACCCGCCACCCGCCGCGCGCCGCGACGCGCTACCGGGCGTCGGCAGCAGGTGTCTGGTGCCTCGCCCGGTAGGCGCGCTTCTTGACGAGGGCGCCGCAGGTCTTCATCGAGCACCAGCGGCGGGCGCCCGCGCGGGAGGTGTCGACGAAGGGGGCGCCGCAGTCGGGGTTTCCGCAGATGCGGACGCGGGTGCGGTGCTCCGATGCGCAGAGGGCGATCAGATCCCGGGCGACCATCGAGAGCACCGCCGCGACCGCGTCGCCGTGCCAGTGCACGGTGGTCGCGTCGGGGGCGAGTTCGGGTGTCGAGGGGGGTTCGGCGGCGGCGCGGTTGACGAGGGCGATGTCGTCGGGCGAGGGCGGCGCGGCGTCCGCCAGGGCGCGGCCGGTTCGCTGGATCGCCTCACGTAGTCGCCTGGCGCGGCCGAGGTCGGCCTCGGTGCAGGGCGGTGCCGCTGTCGTGCAGTCGCTTTCGACGGCCCAGCGGCTCAGGTCCTCGGGCCGGGCGAGCCGTTCGAAGGGCGTGTCCGCGCCGCGGTCGGCCAGGGTGCCGGCGAAGGCGAAGCACAATCGCGCGTCGTCGAAGCGGAAGTCGGCCTTGGCGCGCTGGCGCCCCTCGCGGCTGTCGTCCCTGCCGATCCTGTCGTCCATGTCCACCACTTTAGGTGGTTGACATGGCTCCGGGCAAGCGACTAGCTTCCAAGTCCACCGCTTGAACCGGTGGACTTCAGGCGGTTGCTTCCCGCTCCCGTCGACTCTCGCCAACGCCCAACGCCCAACGCCCTTCAGCACGAGGAGGCCGCGCCATGCGCGCCGCAGTCATCGAGGAACTCCACAAGCCGCTCGTCATCCGCGACGTGCCCGACCCCTCCTGCCCGCCGGACGGCGCCATCGTGCGCGTCGGGGCGAACGGGATCTGCCGGACCGACTGGGCCCTGTGGGCCGGGGAGTTCTGGACGGGCGGACCGCGTGTCGAGGCCCCGTTCGTCCTCGGCCACGAGTTCGCCGGCACCGTCGTGGAGGTCGGCCGCGAGGTACGGGGGTGGAAGGAGGGCGACCGCGTCATCTTCCCGATGAACCCCGGCGAGGGCTCGTGCGAGATGTGCCGCAGCGGCAATCAGCACGTCTGCGAGCACGTGGACTCGCTCGTGCCCGGGGTGTCCTACTGGGGCGCCTTCGCCGAGTACGTCATGGTCCGCTTCGCCGACGTCAACCTGGTCGAAGTGCCGGAGGGCGTCGGCTTCGTGGACGTCGCCGCGCTGGCCTGCCGCTACATGACGGCCTTCCACGGCGTCGTCGACCAGGCGAAGGTCCGCGGCGGCGAATGGGTCGCGGTGTACGGCGCCGGGGGCGGCATGGGGCTGTCGACGGTCGAGATCGCCGCGGCGACGGGCGCCAACGTCATCGCGATCGACATCACGGACGACAAGCTGGACGCCGCCCGCGCACTCGGCGCCGTCCACACCGTCAACGCGGCGACCGACGACCCCGCCGAAGCGGTGAAGACCCTCACCGGCGGCGGTGCGCACGTGTCGGTCGACGCCGTGGGCATCGCCGCGGCCTGCCGCAACTCCGTCCTCTCCCTGCGCACCCGCGGCCGCCACCTCCAGCTCGGCCACACCACCGCTGCGGAACAGGGGGACGTCGCGCTGCCGGTCGACGTCATGATGGTCAAGGAACTGGAGTTCCTGAGCGCCTTCGGCATGCAGGGCCAGCGCTTCGGCACGATGTTGAACATGATCGCCGCCGGTCGCCTCGACCCCGGCCGCATCGTCTCGCGCACCGTCGGCCTCCACGAGGCGAGCGAGGTCCTGGAGTCCCTGGAGACGTACGGACCCACCGGCGTGGTCGTCATCGACGCGTTCCGCCCCTGAGACGTCTCCCCCTGAGACGTCTCCCCCCTGAGGCGCCTCCCCCTGAGACGTCTTCCCCCGAAACACCTCCCCCCGAGAGCAGGAACGACCATGCCCGCATCCCGTCAACTGATGGACCAGGAACTGAGTCTGGCCCTCGACGCAGTCCCCATGACCCCCAACGGCGCGTTCGACCTGACGGACCTCGCCGCAACGCGCGCGGCGTTCCGCGCCCAGGCCGAGGCCGCCGCCGACGCCCAGCCAGGCGACCCGTCGGTCACCGTCGAGACGCACCTCGCGCGCCGAACGGACGGCCCCGACGTACCGATCCGCCTTCTGCGTCCCACCGAAGCGCCCGGACCTCTGCCGGTCCTGCTCTGGTTCCACGGCGGCGGACAGGTCCTCGGCTTCGCGGCCCAGGACGACCCGTGGCTCACCCGGCTGAGCGCGGGCCTCGGCTGCGCCGTCGCCGTGGTCGACTACCGGCTCGCCCCCGAGACACCCGCCCCCGGCGCCGCCGAGGACGGCTTCACCGCCTACCAGTGGCTCGGCCGCGAGGCGGAGGCCCTGGGACTGGACGGCACCCGCATCGGCATCGGGGGCCAGAGCGGCGGCGGAGGCGTCGCGGCGGCCACGACCCTCCTGATCCGCGACCGCGGCGGCGTGACACCGCTGTTCCAGTCACTCACGTATCCCATGCTCGACGACCGCAACCGCACCGCATCGAGCCACGAGATCACCGACATCGGCATCTGGGACCGCTCGACCAACCTCCTCGCCTGGCAGGCGATCCTGGGCGACCGCGCCGGCACCGACGACGTCTGCCCCTACTCCGCCCCCGCCCGCACCACCGACCTCAGCGCCCTGCCACCCACCTTCATCACCGTCGGTGACCTCGACTGCTTCCGCGACGAGAACCTCGACTACGCCACCCGTCTGCGGGCCCACGGCGTCCCGGTCGAATTCCACCTCTACCCAGGCGCCTACCACGCCTTCGACCTCATCGCCCCCCAGTCCCGACTTGCCACCACGTTCCACCAGACCTGGTCCAACTACCTCACCCGCCAGTTCCACACCGCTCCGTCCCCCACCTGACATCCGCGCCGAGGACTGTTCGGCCGTGGAGGAAAACGAGAGGAAGCGAGAGGAAGCGAGAGGAGAGGGGAGGAACGGTGAGGGTCCGGCCGGCCCCGGGGGCGGGTGAGCCGTCCGGTGTCGCGGCGGGACGCGCTGCCACCTGCGCTTCGCCCCCATCAGCGTAGTGTGGCCCGCTCGTGGGAGGGGCGCGGTAGATCATGGGTGTATGGCCAGAGACACGGGCCGCTCCTCCTGGCTGCCCCTGCGCCGATCGGGTAGCCGTCGTGAGCGGCGACACCCACGCTCAGCCCCGCGGGAGCAGTCGGCGCATCGCCTGTGGTCGGTGATGAGCATCCGGAGTGTCGCCGGTCAGATGTTCGTCCTACAGGTGCTGATCGTGCTGTTGCTGGTGGTGACGGCCGTCGTGGTGCTGCTGGTCCAGTCCCGCAGCGACCGGTTCGACGCGGCGCACGGCCGTACGCTCGCCGCGGCCCAGGGGTTCGCCCACGGTCCCGGCCTGGTGGCGGCGATGCAGGGCCCCGACCCCAGCGCGGTGCTCCAGCCGCTGGCCGAAGCGGCCCGTACGGCTGCCGGGGTCGACTTCATCGTGGTGACCGACCGCAACGGCATCCGCTACACCCACCCCGATCCGGAGCTGATCGGCAAGATGTTCATCGGCACCATCGGGCCGTCGCTGCACGGCCAGGTCACCATCGAGGACGTGCACGGCCCGCTCGGCTCCGAGTACCAGGTGGTCGTCCCGGTGGAGGACTCCCACGGGGCGGTCGTGGGCATCGTCTCGTCCGGGATGAAGGTCTCCAACGTGAGCAGCGCGTTCAACCGCCAGCTGCCGGTCGTCCTGGGCGTCGGCGCTCTGGCGCTCGGCCTGGCCACGGCCGGTACGGCGCTGGTGGGAAGGCGTCTGCTGCGGCAGACCCGGGGCCTGGGGCCGGAAGAGATGACCCGGATGTACGAGCACCACGACGCGGTGCTGCACGCGGTGCGCGAGGGCGTGGCCATCGTCGGCGGCGACGGCCGGGTCCTGCTCGCCAACGACGAGGCGCGCCGCCTGCTCGACCTGCCCCCCGACGTGGAGGGGCGCCCCGTCGCCGACCTGGGCCTCGCCCCCCGCACGTCCGAACTGCTGATCTCCGACCGTGCGGTCACCGACGAGGTGCTTCCCGTCGGAGACCGCCTGCTGGCCGTCAACAGCCGCCCCACCGACAGCGGGGGAGGCCCGTCGGGCAGCGTCACCACCCTGCGCGACTCCACCGAACTGCGCGCCCTCGCGGGGAAGGCCGAGGTCGCCCGCAGCCGGCTCAGGCTGCTCTACGAGGCGAGCCTGGCGATCGGCACGACCCTGGACGTCCGGCGCACCGCGGAGGAGCTCGTCCGGACGGCCGCCCACGAGTTCTGCGACTACGCCACCGTCGACCTCGCCGAGGCGGTCCTGGACGGCGAGGAGCCACGGGCCCTGCTGGTCGATGCCCCGGTGGAGCTGCGGCGGGTGGCGCTCGCGGGCGTCCGGGACGATTCGCCGCTGTACCCCCAGGGGGAGCTGGTCAGGTGGGGCCGGGGCACCCCGCAGGCGGCGGGTTTCGTCCGGGGGAGTCCCACGCTGGTCACCGAGCTGGCGACCGACGCCGGCTGGCGCATGCAGGACACCGAGCGTACGCAGGCGGTGCTGGAGTTCGGTCTGGGATCGCTGATCGCCGTTCCGCTGTCGGCACGGGGCGTGCTGATGGGCATCGCCTGCTTCTGGCGCAGCCGTGACAGAGGCCCCTTCGAGGAGGAGGACCTGTCCCTGGCCGAGGAACTGGCCGCCCGGGCGGCCGTGTCCATCGACAACGCCCGCCGCTACACGCGCGAGCACACGATGGCCGTCACCCTCCAGCACAGCCTGTTGCCGCGCGCGTTGCCCGAGCAGAGCGCCCTCGACATCGCCTACCGCTACCACCCCGCCCAGGCGGGGGTCGGCGGCGACTGGTTCGACGTCATCCCGCTGTCGGGCACCCGGGTCGCGCTCGTCGTCGGGGACGTGGTCGGCCACGGCCTGCACGCGGCCGCGACCATGGGCCGGCTGCGCACCGCGGTCCAGAACTTCTCCACCCTCGACCTGCCGCCGGACGAGCTCCTCGGACACCTGGACGAACTGGTCGCCCACATCGACCAGGAGACGGCGGCGGCCGAGGGCGAGCTCGCGATCACCGGCGCCACCTGCCTCTACGCCATCTACGACCCGACCACCGGCATCTGCGCTCTGGCCCGGGCGGGCCACCCGCCGCCCGCCCTCGTCCACCCGGACGGCACGGTGGAGATCCTCACCCTTCCCGCCGGCCCGCCGCTCGGCCTGGGCGGGATGCCCTTCGAAGCCACGGAGGTGCGGGTGCCGCAGGGAAGCAACCTGGTTCTCTACACCGACGGCCTCATCGAGGACCGCACCCGCGACATCGGTGTCGGCCTGGACATCCTCACCGCCACCCTGGCCCGCGCGGACCGGTCGCCCCAGGAGGTCTGCGACGCCGTGCTCGACGCCCTGCTACCCGTCCGCCAGACCGACGACATCGCCCTGCTCGTCGCCCGCACCCGGATGCTGGCGCCCGATCGGCTCAGCGAGTGGGAGGTGGCCGCGACCCCTGCGGCCGTGGGCCGGGCGCGGGCCGAGGCGACCCGGCAGCTCACCGAGTGGGGCCTCGAGGAGGCCGTGTTCGTCACCGAACTGGTGCTCAGCGAGCTGGTGACCAATGCCATCCGCCACGGGACCGAACCGATCAAGGTGCGGCTGCTGTACGACCGCACGCTGATCTGCGAGGTCGCCGACACCAGCAGCACCGCCCCGCACCTGCGCTACGCGGCCGCCGAGGACGAGGGCGGCCGCGGCCTGTTCCTCGTCGCGCGGCTCGCCGAGCGCTGGGGCGTGCGCTACACGCCCTGGGGCAAGATCATCTGGGCCGAGCAGTCGCTGCAGCCGAGCGCCTCGATGGCCTGGCCCGTGATCGAGTAGCCGAGCAGCCCTCCTAGGGGCAATGCCGGTGACTTTAGGTTGTTGCCGGCTGGGTGATTGTGACTGTTGCCGGTTGTGGTGGTGGCCAGTTGCGGTGTTGGGCGCGTTTGAGGGG